>SGYJ01000001.1 GCA_004214275.1 Acidimicrobiales bacterium
ACAAGGACCGAAACATCCGTTACTCCGTCATCAATAGTTGAGCAGCCGACGACGACATCTGAGTCTGAACTCGCATCCATTGAGTATGAGGTCGCGAAGATTCCAGGAAGTTTCTCTGCGGTTACTGCTGCCGTCGAAAGTTTCGTTGCTGAGAAGAACTTGAATGGTGCTGGGTTGATTGTCGTTGACCGTGATCGAGGGGTTAGGTACCACAATCATTGGGGGGAATTCTCTACTGATCGAATCTCCCTGATTGCGTCTACAAGCAAAGTGATTAGTGCCGGGGTTTTGGTTCATCTTCATGATCAAGGGTCGTTGGACCTTGAGGCACCGATTGGCGATGTCGTCGATTATGCGGGGCGGCTTAGCAACATCACGTCATCGCAATTGCTGTCGGGGAGCTCCGGAATTCCAGGGCTTCGAGCCGACGACCCTCTGTACATTTGCATGTTTCTGCCTACTAGTTCGCTGCAACAGTGCGCAATCGAAGGCCTCTCGGTAGCTGCTTCGGATCCTAGAACCGTCTCGCCAGACACTGAGTTTCGGTACGGAGGTATTCAGTTGCAAATTGCGGGTGCTGTGGCTGAGATAGCTTCAGGCAAGAGTTGGGCTGAGTTGATCGACGAAATATACGTTGAGCCATGTGATCTCAGGTCGCTTGGTTATACGAATCCTTGGATCCCTCTCGGGGCGATCAGTGGGAGCTACCCCGACTGGGATGGCGATCTATCTCTGCTCCCGCCGACCGACAACCCCCATATTGGAGGCGGCGCTTATGTGACAACTGGTGATTACGGAAAACTTCTCTCCATGCATCTGAACGGCGGAAAATGCAACGGACAAGAGGTGTTATCGCCAGGTGGTGTGGATTTAATGCAGCGCAATCGATCCGGTGAAACGTATGGATCGCCTGTCGGTTATGGACTGGGGTGGTGGACACAAGAAATCGTCGGGTATGGCGGATCAACGGCGCAACCTTCTGACCAGAAGGACGTCATACGTTTGAGAGATCCCGGTCTTTACGGTTCGACTGCGTGGATCCAGCCTGAAGATGGGTTCGCTGTTTATCTCGTTGTGGAGAGCACCTCGAATGTGGGAAATCAACTTGCCCAGAAGTTGTACCCGCTGGTTGAGGCTGCCGTTTCAGTGATCAACGATTGAAACTGTGATTTCTATTGTGTGCTGAACCCCGCTCGAAGGAGCCCTTGTCTTTCAGCCGCTTGTACTGCTTGACCAGGTTCGTTGAGACGGGTGAGAGTGACACCGTTAATAATTGCTGTGCATTTGAAATCATGTGGATACGGACCTACTGGTGATCCGGCATCGGTTCCGACATCAAAGGTTTCGCCACTCATTGAAAACCCTATTGGGACAGTTCGGTCGAGGCGTTGGTGGGCGACAGCTGTGTCGTCAACGACTAGAACTAGTTCGCCGCCTTTGCCGAATCCGCCGTCGTAATCAAAAATTGCTTCGATCTGGTGGGGGCCCGAATCGAGTGTCATTCCGGTCAAAGTGGTGATCTCGTGGCCGAAACAGTTATAAGTGAAGTTCGGGATTGCCTCGTGGAGCCACATTGACCATCCGGACATGTTGCCGCCCTGGCATGCGATCACTCCGCTGTCTTTGCTTGACATCTCTAAGTCTCCTGTAATCCTCCATGAGCAATTTTTGAGACGAACTACGACACTTTCTGGCATTCTCACGTGAGCTGTGGTGTAGGTCATACTTCGCAAACCATCGAGCGCGTGGGGTACTGCAAGTTCACCGCCTCTCGTGGACCCTGCGTCTCGCAGTGGGTACACCCCGAATCTTTTAGCTTCAGAATCAAAGAGGGCTAATAGTTGTCGCAGTATTTCGGGATGTTCATCGGCTAAGTCCACTGATTGGGAGAAGTCGTTCTTGATGTCGTAAAGCTCCCATTGTTCTTGCGGGCCGTCGAATTCGAATGCTTGCATGCGTATCCAGGGGACTCGGCCGTGGAAGCAGGATGCAATCCATCCATTGTTGTACATGGCCCGGTTGCCAAGAATTTCGAAGTACTGGGTGGTTCTTTGGCTGGGTCCATCTTCGGCATATGAATAACCCATGGGAGTTCCATGAAAAGGCATTTGGGTTATGCCATTCACACTGTCCGGAACGGTAATCCCGGCTGCTTCGAGAATTGTTGGGGCGATGTCCACAACGTGATGGAACTGTGACCGCAGCCCACCTTTATCGTTTATGTGTCCTGGCCATTCGATGGCAAGACCGTTTCGTGTCCCTCCGAAGTGAGAAGCGACTTGTTTCATCCATTGGAACGGTGAGTCAAGTGCCCATGCCCAGCCAACGTTGAAATGGTTTTCGCACTTCGAAGTGCCAAAATCATCAATGTGTTCGAGGAGCCATTCGGGGTCTTCGTGTACGCCGTTTTGGAATGATGGGGCGCTCCATGCTCCGTGGATGGTGCCTTCGGCAGAAGCTCCATTATCTCCGGAAAGATATATGACAAGAGTGTCTCGGTCTTCTTGCCTAGCGGCATCAATGACGCGTCCGATGTGATGATCGGTGTGGGCGAGGAACCCGGCGAAGCATTCCATCAGCCGTGTAGCTACTGGCCGGTATCGCTCTGGGTATTCATCCCATGCAGGAATTTCGTCTGGTCTTGTTGTGAGAGTTGTGTCCTCTGGAATGACGCCGAGATGAAGTTGTTGTTCGTATATTTGTTCTCTTAGCTCGTCCCATCCCGCGTCAAATTTGCCTCGGTATTTTTCGATCCAATCCGCTGGGGCGTGATGGGGCGCGTGAACCGCTGGAGTTGAGAAATAACAGAACCATGGTCGATTGGGTGCTGACGCTCGATGGCGGTCCATCCAACTTATTGCTTGGTCGGCGAGGTCTTCGGTGAGGTGGTAGTCGGGGCGCCCGATATGCGGTGAGATTGGTGTGGTCTGGTCATATGCTGCTGGTTCCCAATGGGAAGCTTCGGCTCCGATGATCCCGTAGAAGCGGTCGAAACCCATACCAGTTGGCCAACGGTCATAGGGTCCTGCAGGGCCTTGTTCCCACGAGGGTGTTAGGTGCCATTTGCCAAAGCATGAGGTTGCGTAGCCTGACAGTTGCAGTATTTGGGCGACGGTGGCTGCTTCGGCCGGAATCTGGGAGTCATAGCCAGGAAATGAGTTGGCGATCTCGGTAATCCCTCCCATGTGGACACTGTGGTGTTGCCTTCCTGTCAGCAATGTTGCTCGGGTGGGTGAACAAAGTGCAGTGGTGTGAAATTGGTTATAGACAAGACCATTATCGGCAACGCCTTGAAATGCGGGCGCTTCGACTGGGCCGCCGAACGAGGAGAACGATCCGAAGCCCACGTCGTCAAGCATCACAAGCAAAACGTTGGGTGCCCTTTCGGGAGCTTGAGCCGCTTCAAGACGCCGTGGTTCTGCGTCTTCGAGTAGCCGGTCCACTCGACCATTAAATGGCGGTGTGGGTTTCGGCAAATTTTCTGTCATCGGAAGCCTGGGTGATCAACTGCTTGAAGGACGTTTCTTACTGCGTCCAAGTCGCCTTTCACTGCCATATCACCAGAGCTTATGGCTGACTGCAGGTCAGCTGATCCTGTGAGGATCTGATTCCAGGTTGCCCTGCGACCCGATAGGACTGCCTCGCCGGCTTGTCCGTCAGTTGGACAGGCGATGTGGTTGCGAAAGTGGATGCCTGTCCGTTCGCCATCGAGTTCGATTGCGAGGTGAAAATCAATATCGGTGAGTCTGTCTGGGTCAATGAGGACTCTGAGTATGGACACAGCAGCATCGGTGGACCATCGCTCTACCTGACGTCGACTGAATCGATGAGTGTTGAGTCTCGCTCCGTCAATGTGGCCTTCTAAATCGAGTGCACGGGTTATGCACCAGTTACGGACGTTGGAAGAGGTTGTCCGTTGAGCCGCAGCGCGAAGAGCTGTGGCAAGGAGGCTCCGGTCAATTTCCGAGGCTTCTGACCGATGGATGAGTCGACCGGCCAGTGAGATGGCCCACCTGAGAT
Source organism: Acidimicrobiales bacterium (assembly GCA_004214275.1). Taxonomy (GTDB): domain Bacteria; phylum Actinomycetota; class Acidimicrobiia; order Acidimicrobiales; family Poriferisodalaceae; genus MedAcidi-G3. The sequence continues at coordinate 4,021 of SGYJ01000001.1, forward strand.
CATTTTGAGATCCTTGTATAGCTTCGGTACAGAGCTTTCTGACCTGTTCAGGCCCTCCCATTGCAGAGACCATTCGTTCTGCTTCTTCGGAACTATCTAACGGCAGTAATCCGATTGGGTCCCCGTCAAAAAACCCGAAGAGCCCCGACCGGATCTGCCGTACATGGTGTTCAGCCAGACCGTAGTGCTGTTTTGTTAACCAATCTTCGTCGTACACAGCGGGGAGTTGGATGCGATGCGCTAACTCTGGGCCAGTCGCTCCCCTATTGGCCCAACGAACCGTTTGGTCCCATAGAAACTGGATCGAGTCCCGGTACGCGGTCACCCTACGTTGTATTTCTTCCATCCCAGACAGCGGTGGGCCGTGTGTGGCTAGGAGGTGTTCCGCGTCGAGGGAGCGGAGATGATCAATACCTTTTATAAGTACGCGTGGGTCTCGATATTCCTCTCCACGAATCGCAAAAATATTGAACAACGCCGGCCAGACAAGATTTTGGACTGCAACCTTGAGCTCGGGGAAATAGAGAGTGACGGAGTCATCAGCATCAGAAGGAGCATGAGTAACGATCATTTCCAGACCAGCAACAACTACAGAACCATCCTCAGAAAAAGTGTGGTCTGCGGGAACGTGACCCGGGGTCGAAGGGGCATGGTGTGCCATTCGGTAGGCAAGCCCAAGACCCACATTGACTAGCCCGTCAGGCCCGTCTTCGGGCATTTGGATTCCAAACTGCTCTATTAATCCTCTGGAGTAGGCGGGTGCTATTTCGGTTGCCGATCGCTCAAGGTTGTAGCTGATTCGTTTATGGCCCCATATGGCTTGTATGGGTTCTTTTTCTATTAGAGCGGTCGTTCCGTTCACATAATGAAAATGGGTGTAGACGACAGCTACAACAGGTTGGTCGGACACGAGCCGAAGATGCTCTAGAGCACTATTCATCTCTTCGATCGATTCACCGGTATCGATCGCGATGATGCCGTCCGGGCCTTGGATAAACGTCTGGTTGGACAAACCATTGCCTACGAGGCACCAGACCCCAGATGCGACTTCATACATTTGTGGCGCTAAACGCTCAGTGTGTTCATGCAACGAGCGGTTCGCTATACCACCTCGTGCACCGGCCACAACATCAGAGTCGTCATTGGCAAATGGTTGTTGATGCCCCATTTCGGGATCCTAGATCGGCGAACGATCAATTTTCGATTTCGTCGCAGTAATGGAAGACGACCGGTTCTCTTAGCTCTTTGGCTGGAAACGTTCAGCAACTTGGCGATGTCTAGTGAGCATCTCGTCGATCTGTGGGTTAGTCAGCACTCCACCATCCACAATCTGTTCTCCATGGACAAACACGTGGGTCGCTGAAAAGGGGCCGCACCGCAGCCATCCTTCTATCGGGTCGTCAAGAACACCAGCGATTTGAGGCCCCTCTAGTCTCCATACAGCTACATCACCTACCGAACCAACTGACAATTCACCTATTTCACCAGTTCGGCCAAGACACGCAGCCCCACCCCGAGTCGCTATTTCCAAGGCCATTCTCGCGTTCATCTGATCAGCCCCAGACACAAGCTTCCCTTGAAGCATCGCGAGCCGAGCTTCCTGCCATAACGAAGCTGAATCGGCAGACGAGGAGCCGTCACATCCCAAACCTACGGGGCACCCCGCGTCTCTCATCGCGACAACTGGGGAAATGCCCGAAGAAAGGATCATGTTGGAACTTGGACAATGAGCGATACCGACGCCAGCTGCACCAAGACGAATAATTTCATGTTCGTTAGGGCGAACAACGTGCGCTCCCCAACTTCGATCAGTGAGCCATCCCACGTCTTCATACAATTCGACTGGGCGCCTCCCGAATTGGGCTATTGAAAATTCGTCATCTTCAGAGTTTTCAGCCAGATGAGTGTGGAGTCTGACGTCAAGACGTTCCGCCAACTCTGCTGTTCGTAGCATTAAATCAGGGGTGACCGTAAACGGCGAACAGGGAGCAAGCGCTATCTGGAGCATCGATCCCACTGCAGGGTCATGCCAACGATTCACATGTCGTTCACTTTCGGCAAGAATGTCATCTTCGGTCCGAACAGCATCATCTGGAGGGAGACCTCCATCCTTGACCGACAAACTCATAGACCCGTAGGTCGGGTGAAACCTCATCGACAGCTCAACCGCTGCTTGAATTTCAGCTGCTAAGAGATCACCAGCTCTCGCCGGGTGAAGATAATGATGATCGGTCGTGGTGGTGCATCCGGACATTGCTAATTCCGCCAGTCCGACCCAGGCAGCCAGATATACCGCTTCTTCATCGATTGCTGCCGTCCACAACGGGTACAGCGACTCCAACCACCCGAATAGCGGCGCTGATGTCATCGGTCGGTAGGCCCGGGTCATGTTTTGGAATAAATGGTGATGAGTGTTGATTAACCCCGGAGTCACCAAACAGCCACTCGCGTTGACGCGGCGCTGAGCAGCGGGTGTCTGCTCAGTGCCCCCGCCGAGCGCAACAACAAGGCCGTTGTCGACTGCTACCCAACCGCCTGCTAGCTCGCGACGTTTCTCGTCCATAGTCGCAACCAGCCAAGCGTCCTCTATAAGGAGGTCAACGGGTTCAACCATCGAGGACAGTCTGACATTGATGTCAGACATCTGTGTTGACTAATTGGAGACTCATACCTCTATCTTGGAAGAATGCGCCGTCCACTGGCAGTTTTCGATGATTTCAATCCAGAAGGCAAGACGTCTTTTGCCAACGCGGTCACGCGTTTTCGCGAACGAAACATCGTTCTACCGCGATTTAGTGAGTTGAGAGACCCTACGACCTTCAAACCGGACCTTCTCGATGCTCTGGCCCATGTCGACCCTGATGATGCTGATCCGATCAATCTTTTCCGAGTTCACTGGTTCAACAGTCCAACTCAACCAACACCAGTTGCCATCCCCGATCACATTGAACTACCACCAGAGGTCACCGGAACTGACGCTCGCATAGTGGTAGCGCTTGGGAATCGATTCCCGATGATCGCAGCCCACAAGGTACTCGCAGCGTATTCCTGTCTTGTCGCCCGCTTGGTTACAGGCCGCTTTGACCCAACTATCAACCGAGCTGTTTGGCCCTCCACTGGTAACTACGCCCGAGGTGGTGTTGCTATCTCAAAGATAATGGGCTGCCGTGGGGTCGCCGTTCTACCTGAGGGTATGAGCCGGGAACGATTTGAATGGTTAGATCGGTGGATCGAACACCCAGAAGACGTCATCCGCACACCCGGCACTGAAGCCAACGTCAAAGAAATTTACGATGAATGTGGTCGACTGGAGGCTGATGAATCAAATGTAATTCTCAATCAATTCAGCGAATTCTCGAACCATCTGGGGCACTACGCGGTGACAGGACCGGCTCTTGAGTCCATCTTTTTGGAAGTGACGTCTAAGCAACCTGCTCAACTCGCTGCTTTCGTTTCAGCTTCCGGGTCAGCCGGAACTTTGGGAGCTGGCGACTATTTGAAGGACACCCACGACACCCGGATTGTGGCTGTCGAAGCTCTTGAAGTGCCGACAATGCTTTATAACGGATTCGGTGACCACAACATTCAGGGGATAGGCGATAAACACGTCCCCCTCATCCATAACGTCACTAACACTGATCTCATTGTTGGCATCTCGGACAAGGCAACAGATCACCTGGACGTCGCATTTAACACGCCATCCGGCCTTCGCTCGTTGGAACGCCAAGGCGTCGATCCGGAGCTCGGATCGCTGTTAACAAATTTGGGGTATTCATCCATATGCAACATTTTGGCTGCAATCAAAGCAGCGAAGCACTGGGGACTCGGTCGCGAGGATGTCATTGTCACAGTCGCTACAGATGGGTCTGAACTGTATAACTCCGAACGAGAAAAGGTTATGCGTCGGGATTTTCCAGAAGGATTTGACGATACCGAAGCCGACACTGTGCTCGGAACTCATTTGAACGACATCAGTACCGAACACATCCTTGATATGGACGCAGCAAACCGAGACCGTGTCTTCAACCTCGGCTATTTCACTTGGGTCGAACAGCAAGGAATTTCAATCGACGATTTCGAACGCAGAAGAAGCCAAGATTGGTGGAACGAGTTACGACCCCTCATTGAGAAGTGGGACAATCGCATTAGCGAATTCAATGAGGCAACCGGCGCAAAGCATCGTTAGTGACGTGAAAGAGACAAACCCCTTTATCCTCTACCGGGATCGCCTCGACTCCTACGATCACGCAGTTGCAGCCGGCTGGAGTGATCAGCAGTTTATGGATCTGGTAGCTAGGTTGGATGCGGGGATACAGGTAGTTGATGGAGCCGGATTTTCTGTAACTCCCGTCATTAACGGCGGCCCGCTAGCAGCTGCGCTTGGCCTTGATATTGATCTGAAGATCAAGGTGGAAATCAATTCGGTTGGAGGGTCTCATAAGGCCAGGCACCTTTTTGGTGTTGCCCTTCATTCGGCGGTCGAAAACGCAACCAAAGATCCTCCGACGGGGTCTTTGGCAATTGCCAGTTGCGGCAATGCCGCTATAGCCGCAGCAATCGTAGCAAAGGCAATTAACCAACCGATTGACGTGTTCGTCCCTGTTTGGGCTGAACGATCTGCACTTGACTTGTTGCAAGAATTGGGCGCGCAAATCCAAGTATGCACGCCAGCAACTAACGAAAAAGGGGACCCCTGTTACGCCCGCTTTCAACAAGCGCTCGCTAATGGCAGCCGCCCATTTGGCGTTCAAGGAACCGACACTCCTGCAGCTTTCGACGGCGGTCGAACTTTAGGGTGGGAGTTACACGACCAGGTCCCAAATCTAGACACCGTGTTCGTCCAAGTGGGAGGCGGTGCATTAGGGACAGCAACAGCAATGGCGTTGCCTGGTGTGCCGATCTATCCAGTTCAGGTTTCTGGATGCGCGCCTCTTAAACGAGCTTGGGACCTTCTGGCACCAGATTTTGATATGGCGGAAGCCGCTGATAACCCCGAAAATTTTATGTGGCCTTGGGACGAACCATCCAGCGCTGCTTCGGGTCTTCTCGATGACATTACCTACGACTGGCTGCCGTTGTTAGAAGCAACTTTGGTGGGTGGAGGAGAACCCGTAGTGGTACCTGAGGCAACTCTTATTGAAACCCATCGAATTGCCACTAGCGTTACAGGTTTAAATGTTTCTCCTACCGGGGTAGCGGGGCTAGCTGGTTTGGTAGAAGCCCCTCCAAAGACTGGCGAGGTCGTAGCGGTTTTATTTACAGGGGTCGACCGCCAAAACGAGGTAGCGGCATGACAAATCTTCAAGAATTCCAAGTCTCTGGACATGCCGGCGAACTCCATGCACGACTCTGGCAGCCTTCTTCGACACCAAGAGCTCTCGTATTCATCCTTCACGGCTACGCCGAACATGGAGGCAGATACGCCCACGTTGCCGAAGCACTAGCTGCCGCTGACCTTGCCGTACTCGCTTCAGACCACGTTGGTCACGGCCTTTCCGGCGGAGAACGCGCACTGATCACCGATTTTGGTCTTGTGGTAAACGACTTAAATGCTGTGGTTTCGGAGGCCGTTAATCGACTCGATCCCGACATACCTCTCCTCTTGGCGGGACATTCAATGGGTGGGCTGCTTGCTGCTCGATTCGTCCAACGTTGGCCAGACCGAGCTATCGGTGCGGCTTTCTTCGGCGCGGTTATAGGTGACTGGAAGTGGGCACGCGAAGTGCTCGAATTACCAGAGCTACCTCCTGAAGACTCCGATCCAATGGGGATGTCACGGGACATCGATGTTTGTCGGGATTATGACGCCGACCCGTTGGTTTACCGCGGCTTGTACAAACGACCTTTGCTCGAGGCAGAAGTCATCGCTCTGGACGACTTCCGTGACGAGATCAACAGGATCGAAATCCCGGTGGGGTTCTTTCATGGCACGGCGGATCCATTTGTACCCTACGAAGATTCTTTACAAGCCATTCACGACATGCCCAGCTCAGCAAAAACAGTGCATCTTTACGAAGGAGCAAAGCACGAGCTACTAAACGAGATCAACAAAGAGGAAGTTTTAGCCGATCTTCACAACTGGATAGATGGCACTCTCATTAACTCTTCGGAAGTACCCCAATGAGTTCGGAGGTGGGACGTCTACATGAGTCGCAACAGCTAGGGACTCACATTGCGGAGATCCTTCGTCCTTCAACTTGGTCTGAAGCAGTCGAATTGTACGACGCTTCACCAAATGCCGTGCCGGTAGCCGGAGCTACAGACCTCCTCCTGGATCTCTCACGCACCCCTGACACCCAAGGTTCTGGAGCAATTCTCCTAGACCTTTGGGGCTTACCGGATTGTTCACAAATCACCATCAGTGACAACGACGTTGTTATCGGCTGCGGGGTGACACACAACCAGATCATTAGTTCACCGAATTTGGATTCTGCTCTCGACATACTTCGGATGGCATGTCTAGAGATTGGGTCCCCTCAACTTCGGAATCGTGCGACTGTCGTTGGAAACATCGTCACAGCAAGTCCCGCTAATGACACTATTTCGGCGCTGGTGGCCCTCGACGCATCTGTTCTTATTGAATCGGTTGGCGGGAGACGTGAAGTCCCAATTAGCAATTTCTTTACCGGCTTTAGGCAAACAGTATTGGCGCAGTCAGAGTTAGTTCGCTCCATCAGAATCCCTAAGTGGAACTCACAAACTGTTGGAACGTGGTTCAAGGTAGGCAACCGGACCGCCCAAGCAATATCTGTAGTTCACGCCGGGATTGTTCTTGAGTTTGACGAAGCAACATCACTCATTACAAAGGCTGACGTTGCGATCGGAAGCGTCAGCGAAACAATCGGTGTGTCAAAGCCATTGAGTGAATACCTAGTCGGTAAAAACCTTGACGCCGAAACGTCCGCTGCGGCTGCTCGTGTTGCTGCACGCGAGATCTCGCCCATAGATGACATACGCGCCACTGCTGCCTATCGAACCGCTGTCACCGAGGCCGCTATCCGTCGAGCCCTCACGAACCTTTCCGAATTCTCTACCCCCCGGTCTGAAGTTGTTCCGTTATTGGGTTGGGTTGCTAACCGTCCAACACCTCCTCAACCAAATCTGTCGTCGGCAACGGAAATCGCTTGCGTAGTCAACGGATCCAATGTCACCGCCCAAATTGCTGCCAATTCAACGCTTCTGGAATGGTTGCGAGCCAATGCTTCTACCGGAACTAAGGAAGGTTGTGCTGAAGGTGAATGTGGGGCTTGCACTGTCATGCTCAACGGCGCTGCTGTAACAAGCTGCTTGGTTCCAACAGCGCAAGCCGACGGATCTTCTGTCGTAACGGTTGAAGGGCTTGCTAAGGGATCAGACTTGCACCCGGTCCAACAGGGGTTCCTAGACCAATTTGCTGTGCAGTGCGGATTCTGCACACCTGGGTTTCTTGTCGCAGCTGCCGCCCTATGCGATGAAAACAACTCGCCTTCAGCTGATGAGATACGGGTGGGACTTTCGGGCAATCTCTGCCGCTGCACCGGGTATTACTCGATAATTGAAGCTCTAAGCGGCCTACCCACGCGTCAGGACTCGTCCTGATGGCTGTCGGGAAAACGCCTCAACGTATTGATGCCGTCGACAAAGTCACCGGTGCGGCCACATACCCCGCGGATCGTGTCCCAGACAACGCTCTGCATGCTGTTGTCGTGTTCACAAATCAGCCTCATGCTCGTCTCGTCGATCTTGATTTCACAGATACTCTCACTGCGCCTGGCGTCGTAACGGTTGTGACTGCCGCCGATGTTCCGGTCAACGAATATGGGCTGACATTATTTGATCAACCCGTTTTCATTGGGCTCGATGACACCGGACGCAGTTCAGTCCCATGTGATGTGAGCCGATGGGAAGCAGACCATCTCGCAGTCGTTGTTGCTGAAAATCTGCTTCAGGCCCGTGAAGCTTCTGCTTTGATCAAAGCGCAATGGGAGATTCTGCCTCTCGTTTCCGATGTCAGCACTGCGCGGTCTGATGAAGTCCTTGTCCACCCCAACTCAACGAGTAACACCTACCACGAGCTTCGAATTCGGAAAGGAGATTCTGCTCAGGGGATGGAATTAGCCGACGTGGTCATAGAGGACACGTATGAACTCCCCCACCAAGAACACGCCTATTTGCAGGTGGAAGCCGCTACTGCATGGCTAGATGACAATAAGCGCGTCACTGTTGAAACAAGCGGGCAGTGGGTTCACGAAGATAGAGAACAAATAGCTCATGCGCTGGACGTCGATCCCGAAGAGGTTCGTGTTCGGTACGCCTCAATTGGCGGCGCTTTCGGCGGTAAGGAAGACATGAGTTTACAAATCGTTATGGCCGTGACGATTAAGAAACTTGACCAGCTTGGGGTTCGGCGTCCCGTGCATTGCAATTGGACTCGCGAAGAGTCCATCGTTGGTCACCACAAACGTCATCGAGCTACTGTTCACGCTCGGTTGGGCGCTACAGCGGATGGGATTATCACTGCTGTCGAAGCAGAAGTGCTCCTTGACGCAGGCGCATACAACTACACCTCCAACAAAGTACTTGGGAACCTCCATCTATCAGTCGCCGGCGCGTATGACGTACCGAATGCTCACATAGATAGCAAAGCCATTTACACCCACAGTGTCCCCGGTGGTGCTTTTCGAGGATTCGGCGGTCCACAGGGCGCTTTTGTCGCTGAATCGCAGATGAACAAGATGGCGCATGCATTGGGGTTGGACCCGTTAGAACTTCGCAGCCGCAATGCTCTTAATGATCTGTCTGACGGAATTACCCAGTCAGGTCTTCCAGAAGGTGTCGGCGTCAATCGAGTCATAGAAGCGTGTGCCGAAAAAGCGCCAGCTGATGCCGCATTACCGCGGACACCACCATTTCGTTCTATTGCTTCACTCCCAGCTGAAATGGGCCAGTTAAAACAGGGTCGCGGATACGCCGTTGGCATGAAGAACGTCGGTTTTAGTTTCGGGTTCCCAGAAGCCTGCGAAGCAGACGTTGTTTTCCATGGCGACCCAGATACTGATCGCCCTACCCGGGTCGAACTGTTTCACAGCGCCGCCGAAGTTGGCCAAGGTGTGCACACCGCCCTGGTACAAATGGTGGCCGACGCGGCTGACATCAGCATCAGCAACATTGACGCCATTTACAGCGATACTGCTACCGGTGGGGATTCCGGGTCGGCGTCAGCCTCTCGCCTCACATTCATGGCCGGGAATTCGGTCTTGGGTGCTGTCGAAGAAGCAGAAAAGGCATGGGCTGACGGTGCCAGACCTGCTGTGGGACATTTCCGGTACAAACCGCCAGCAACCGAAGCACTCGATCCCGAAACAGGAGTCGGGCAACCCAACTTTTGTTATGGCTACATGGCACAGGCCGTGGATTTGACTGTCGACGTTGCCACTGGCCATATACGTGTCGACCGTGTTCTTTCAATTCATGACGTTGGCAAAGTCATCCACCCTCACATGTTGAGGGGCCAAATTGAAGGTGCTATCGCGCAGGCTCATGGATACACCCTGAGCGAACAGCTAGTGGTTGAGGAAGGAAGGATCCGAAACCCTCGTCTTTCCCAATACCTGATCCCAGGGATTGGGGACGTACCCGTCAAGGTGGAATGCCTGATTTTGGAAGCAGCTGACCCCCTTGGCCCTTGGGGTGCGCGCGGTGTTTCTGAAATGCCATACATCACCTACGCCCCGGCAGTTACAGCAGCTCTTCATGATGCAACCGGTGTTTGGATGAACACTTTTCCTCTAACACCATCGGTAGTTCTCGAACACCTAAGCGCCGCGAGTGGTTAGGGCATAGCTTCAAGTCTCGTGAACAGGCGTTGAGCCTGTTCGGACGCCTTTGCTCGTACTTCCTGTGCATCGACTCGAGTGGCAACCCCGTCGTTCAAAACAAGTTCGCCACTAATTTCCACCAATCTAGGGTGAATATTGGTGTGGAATGCGAGTCGCCATGGGTCGATTGGTTCGTCGGACCAGACCACCCGGTCTTGCAGGGCTTCGGGGATTAACTGGTAGCCGCCTTGCAGAAATCCCCATGCCGTTTCAGGAGTTGCTGTGACGTCATATTCCCTCATCCGTGCGTAGGCGACTCGAAACTCGTCAAACATGGCAGCACCAATACCATCAGTCCCTAACGCAACCGGCAGACCGAGCCGCTGGGGCGCTGCATAGCCGACGGAATTATTCATATTGGATCGGGGGTTATGGACGATGGTCCCACTCAGTTCATGATTGTCAGAGAGATGAACGCCATGGACCAAGAGCCAACTATCTTCGCTTAAGTCTCGCAGCCGCGATGCCGCGTCGACGTCATCGGCTCCTTCGGCGACATGTATATGAACTCCAACCCCGTAGGAGTTCGCCAGTTCGGTCGCTGCAACCAGCGTGTCGTTCTCACAAGTAAACGCAGCATGTACACCAACCATCCCATGGCCGCCGCTAGCTAAGAACCGTGAATTTTCTTCTAGGCCTTTAGTTGCTCCTTCTGTCCCGTGGCGGTCGGTCACCCCATAGGAACACACCACCCGAACTCCTACTTCTGCACAAGCATCAGCGATTACATCTAACGATCCTTCAATGGCGTTCGGTGATTCATGGTGATCAATGATTGCCGTCGTGCCAGATTCGATTGCTTCCAGCGCCCCTAATTTTGCGGACCATTCCAACATTTCTAGGTCCAGTGCTTGGTCAAGTCGCCACCAAACAAGTTCTAAAATTTCACGGAAAGATCCAGGGGTTCGCGGAGGTGCAGGCATACCACGGGCCAATGAACTGTATAAGTGATGGTGCGCACATACGAGCCCAGTCGTCTCGTTTGGTTGCAGACCGGTCAAGTCCACGCGCTGGCTCGTTCACGGTTAGCGACATTCCGGATTGGCAACTCAGTGGGCCAGGAATCATCATATGAACGTATCGCTGCGGCTACCGCGCCGGCAGTTGGGACTAACCCAATCTCGCCTACTCCTTTAATGCCGTAAGGCGCCCCTGGTTGAGGTGATTCGACGATAATTACTTCAACTGGAGGCATATCTTTGGGTCGGATGATATCCAGACCGCGAAGGGTGGTATTTGTTGGGCGCCCAGATGGATCTGTTGGGAAGCCTTCGGTAAGCGAGTACCCCAGCCCCATGTGCACTGCCCCTTCAATTTGTCCCTCACACAGCTGCGGGTTGACAGCACGGCCGACATCGTGGGCAGCGACGACGTTCTGGACTTCCCCGTTATCTGGGTTGAGGATGACGAGTTGTGACGCGTATCCAAAAGTGGAGTGAATAACAGGATTTTCTAGTCCCTCGTTGAGCGAATTTGTCCAATTAATTCGATAGGTACCTTCGTAATCGATACCGATCTGGCAACCGTCGAGTAGCGCTCTTTGGCAGGCATCTTGGACGGCCCCTGCGCCCATGAGTGTGCCACGACTGCCTGTGGTTTGTCCTGCTCCCAGTTCACGAGTTGAGTCGACGATGACCTTTATTTGTTCAGCTGCGACACCGAGTTCTTCAACTGCTACTTGGAGTGCCACGTTGTGGACGCCCTGACCCATCTCGGTCCAGCAATGTCGAACTTCGACGGCGCCGTCTTCTTCAAACCTAACTACTGCTTTAGCTATCTCATCGAAACCATTCCCAAGACCGGAATTCTTTAATCCAAGGCCAACACCAACGGGCAGCCCTGCCTGAACAGCTTCGTCATAGGCGGGCTTTACTGCATCAAGACATTCTCGAGCTCCGAGGCATCCGTCGTCCATGATTTGGCCGGGGCCCCATACATCGCCTGGGTTTACGACGTTTCGTGATCGGATTTCCCAACCACTGATACCGACTTTTTCGGCCAACCTGTCCATAATCCCTTCCATGGCAAACTGGGCTTGGTTTGCACCAAACCCTCTGAAAGCTCCACATACAGAGTTATTTGTCCGTGCCGCGATCGCTTCAACGTCTACTGCCTGAAGCGCGTAAGGCCCTGTTGCATGGCCGGCAGCTCGCTCTAAAACTTTCATGCCGACTGAGGCGTATGGCCCAGAATCCCCGAGCATTCTTGCTCGTAGGGCGATCAGTTTTCCATTTGCGTCGCATCCAGCTTCATACGTCATTCGAATTGGGTGACGCTTCGGGTGCATCAGCAGCGATTGTTCTCTAGAAAGCGTGATCTGGACAGGTTTGTCGAGAAGCCACGCAGCTAACGCCGTGTGCGCTTGATTCGACATATCTTCTTTACCGCCAAAAGCCCCCCCATTGCTGACGAGTTCCGTGGTTACGAGAGATGCGTCAACACCTAGGACGCGAGCTATGTCGTCGCGGTCGTCCCAAATTCCTTGACCACCTGTGTAGACGTAAAGGCCATCTCCGGTAGGTGTCGCAAGTGTTGACTCTGGCTCCAGAAATGCATGTTCAACTCGTTGGGTTTGAAAAGTCTCGCAGACCACGTGGGCGGAGCTTTCCAGACCTAAGTCAACATCTCCTCGTTGATATGAGGACGTCGATAACGTGTTTCCTTCAAGACCCCAGACCGCGTTTTCGTCACTCTCAATAACTCGAATTGGGTCAGTCATTGGTTCATAGACTTGATAGTCAATCTCAATCGTTGCTGTTGCTTCGACAGCAGTCGCTCTATCAACAGCAACGACAACTGCAAGAACGTCTCCGAGGTAGGAAGTACGTCCTCCTTCGGGGATCATGACCGGCCAATCTTTGTGGATCAGGCCAACTTTCAGTTCGCCAGGAATGTCCGCGGCTGTGAAAACAGCAACCACGCCGTCCATGGCCAGTGCTACTTCTGTCTTAATCTTGAGTATGTCTGCTCTCGCGTGATCGCTGAGTTTCAACGCCCCATGAAGCAGGCCGTCAACCTCCATGTCATCTATAAAAGGTCTCGTCCCTGCTGCCAAGGCAGCTGCCTCGTATTTCGTTCCACCGGATCCGACACCTTTGGGAGCTTGAGGTTCGGGAACAACTCCCTTCGCTAAATCTTGGATGGCATCGAGGATCTTTATATAACCGGTGCATCTGCAGAGATGAGCGCCGAGGTGCCGCGCGCTTTCGTCCCGGGTAAGCGCTTCGCCCTTCTTTTCTATGAGCGCCTTAGCGCGTACCAAGATGCCGGGGATACAAAACCCGCATTGCAAAGCTCCGTGTGCAGCAAAGCTGTCGCAGTAACGTTGGAGTTCTGCATCGTCGAATCCTTCGAGTGTGGTTACGTTCTCACCGTTGGTTCGTTCTAACGAGGTTTGGCACGCTACTCGGGCCTTATCCCCTACCAACACGGTGCATGCACCACACTGACCCGACGGCGCGCATCCATCTTTGGCGGAGATAACCCCAAGTTCATCTCGGAGTGCTCCTAATAGATGTTCGTGATCTTCAGAGACGACTACCTCTTCGCCATTAAGTTCGAACGCGGTCATTGGTCTGTCTTTGGCCGTGTAATTAATTCGTACATTTCAGGTCGTCGATACCGATCAAAGTCGAAAAGAGTGTTCTTGTAGTGTTTGCACCAATCGAGGTCACAATCAGCTACGACTAGTTCATCATCGGTGGTTGTTGCTTGAGCGACAATTTGTCCTGATGGTGCGATAATCACCGACTCAGCTAGAGAATCAACGCCTTCTTCGATACCTCCCTTTGCGACTCCAACGACCCAGGTTCCGTTTTGGTATGCGCCTGCTTGCATCACTAATTGATTGTGGAACGACTGCAAAGGATTTTGTGACGGGTCAGGGGCGTAGTGCATGGGGGTGTTGTAGCCAATAAGAATCATCTCAGCGTTTTGCAGCGCCATGACCCGGTATGTCTCGGGCCAACGGCGGTCATTGCACAGAGCCATCCCAATGATGCCGTCAAACGCCTCCCAAACCCCGAACCCATCGGGTCCTTCTTTGAAATAACGACGTTCCAAGTGTTGGAATGGACGCTCAGGTTCGTGTTCTTCGTGACCGGGCAAGTGCACCTTTCGGTATTTGCCAACAAGCGAGCCACTTTCATCTACGAGAACTGAAGTGTTGTAGCGCTCTCCTTCTGGGGTTAATTCCGCATATCCAAGGTAGAAGCCGATACCAAGGGCCTTTGCTTCATCAAATAGCCGTTGCGTTTCAGGACCGGGCATTTGAGTCTCGTAATACGAGTCCAACTCCTGAGGATCGTCGTCCAAATACCATCGAGGGAAAAAGGTAGTGAGCGCCAACTCGGGGAACACAACTAGTCCACAGTCTTCAGCGTTGGCTTCTCTCATCAAAACAATTAATCGGTCCACAACTTCGCGTCTTGTGGTGTCTCTCATTATCGGCCCCAGTTGCGCGGCACCTACCCGTAATGACCTCACCAGTCCACCTCGGTCAAAGCAAGCATCGTGTCGCTGAGCAGCTGAGCTCCAGCTATTAAATCTTTTTCATCAGTATGTTCTGCTGGGTTATGGCTAATGCCGTCCAAGCTGGGGACAAAGATCATGCCGGTTGGGCAAATGCGAGCCATCATTTGGGCATCGTGACCCGCGCCTGATGGCATGCGTTTTGTCGACAGGCCGGTCTGTTCTGCTAGTTGTTCAATTTGTTCAACGACCCTGCCGTCAAATTCAACTGGTTCGAAGCGAGCAAGTGATCGACTTTCAACCGTTACATCCTCGTCTTCGGCGATAGCTGCAACTCCAAGTCGAAGTTGTTCTTCGGCAAGTTGAAGCGAAGCTTCGTCCGTGTTGCGCAGGTCAACGGTCATGGTTGCGCTAGCCGGGACGACGTTCACTAGGTTTGGGTGGAGGTGCAAAGACCCGACGGTCGCTACTTGGCTACCTCCTATCTCGGACGCTATCGACCGCGCGGCCACCACAACTTCAGCTGCCGCTCGCATGGGATCTCGGCGGAGCGACATGGGTGTTGTGCCTGCATGGTTCGATTGCCCGATCAAAGTCAGTTCTGTCCATGAAATGCCTTGCACACCTTCGACAATTCCGATCTGGATACTTTCCTTATCTAGGACCGGTCCCTGTTCGATATGCAGCTCTACAAAAGCGTGGGGCGTTACGCCAGGACAAGGGGATGACCCTCGATAACCAATGCGGTCCAACTCTTCTCCAACTACCGTGCCGTCGGAACCCTCGACTTGTAGCACGGCCTCGACACTCATTCCTCCCACATATGCGAGGCTTCCCATCATGTCTGGTGCATATCGGGATCCTTCTTCATTGGAGAAAAACGCGACAGCCAATGGCCGCGCAAGTTCGATGTCGGCTGCGAGTGTTGCTTCGATAACTTCTAACCCCGCCAGGACCCCGAGGTTACCGTCGTAGCGGCCTCCGGTTCCTACCGTATCGATATGGGAACCAGCCATTACTGCGCCCGACGCGCCGTCAGGGTTCGTGGAAGCGACGACGTTTCCCACGACATCGATTGTTACCGTCAAGCCCAGATCTCGCATCCATGTGACAACCAGATCTCGCCCTTCACGATCAGCATCAGTGAACGCCAGTCGCGAACATCCTTTAGTGCCTTCGATTTCTCCGATTCGGGCAAGCTCGGCTATTCGTTCAAGAAGCCGTTCCCCGTTGATTGACACCGATGGGCTATTTGGCAAAGCCATATCTTCATTGAACCCGATTCACCGACAAAATAGCTAGTGATTCCCGTTGTCCTCATATTTCGTTAGTGTTCACTGACTACTACTTCATCGGAGATCTTGTGACTCGACCGGCTCTGTACCTCCAAGATGCTCACGCAATTACTGAGGGAATTGAATTTGCTAGGTACGCGGAGGACAGCGGATTTGATGCAGTTTGGCAGGCTGATTCACGCTTGGTTCGCGAAGCTTCTGTACCCATGGCTGCATTTGCGGCGACCACTGAGCGAATCAAGATCGGTTCAGGGGTAGTAGATGTATGGACCCGCAATCCTGCTCGGCTTGCTTCAATGTTCGCGACACTCGATGATCTGGCGCCCGGGAGAATTTTGTGTGGGTTAGGTGCCTGGTGGGATCCTTTAGCGACAAAGGTCGGAGTGTCACGAGATCGGCCTTTGACAGTTATGCGCGAAGTAGTTGCTGCAGTCCGTGCTCTTCTCGCTAATGAAACCGTGACCGTTGACGGGTATTTCGTGAAACTCGATGGTGTCGAGTTGGACTATGTCTACCAGGATCGCAAACCCAAAGAGGTTCCGATATATATCGGAGCTACTGGGATGAAAATGATGGAGTTAACTGGTGAAATCGCTGACGGAGTTGTCCTTAACTACCTAGTTTCGCCTGATTACAACGCTCGCGCTATGGATGCTTTAGAACGAGGCGCGGAAAAGAGTGGGCGCTCAGTCGATGATCTTGATCGTCCTCAACTGGTTGTGTGTTCAGTCCACGAAGACCGTTCCACTGCACTGGATATGGCCAGAAATATGGTCACTCAATATCTCGGGCAACAACCTCACATAATGGAAGCTTCGGGTGTGCCGAAGTCCTTGCTTGAAGCGGTGGGCGAAGTGCTGACCTGGCCGGCTACACACGAACAAGTAGAAGCTGCATCGAAGCTGATACCGGATGAAATTGTCCAGATGTTGACAGCTTCAGGCACAGCAGCAGAAGCACGTGAAGCGGTAGCCGGTTACATGTCGAATGGCTGCACTTCACCCGTGCTGTATCCATTAGGCGACGTTTACGCCACTATTGATGCTTTCGCTGACTGGGACGGCTCGAGTTAAACCAAATTATGGAGGCTGCCAAAGCCCTTTAATTTCTTCTTTGATCATTCTCTGTAAGGTCTCATCGCTCGCTCAGAATGTGACAGAATGCGGAGGTTCGATGTCGAAAAAACATAGAGATAGGGCGGTAGAAATGCGGAGGAAGATTGCAGCACTGCTAGCGGTCTGTATCGGGCTGGGCTTTGTACTCACTAGCTGCGGTGGAGACGATGGTGCCGATACAAAGGCTGCGTTCGTATACGTGGGCCCGGTCGGCGACGCCGGTTGGACTTATGCACACGACGAAGGTCGGCAGTATGCGGAAAGTGAAACTGGAGTTGAAACGGCTTACGTGGAAGCAGTTCCTGAGGGAACAGCTGATTTTGCTAACTACGTTCGAGATTTCATTGACCAGGGGTACAACGTAATTATTGGTACCTCGTTTGGGTATATGGACGACATGCTCGCGTTGGCAGATGAATACCCTGACGTTGTTTTTGAACATGTCTCTGGGTACAAGATGAATGACAGCAACTTCGGCAACACCTTTGGCCGAATGTATGAGCCTCGTTATCTTTCCGGAATGGTTGCTGGTTCAGCTACAAGTTCAGGTTTGATCGGCTACGTCGCTGCTTTCCCAATTCCTGAAGTTATAAGAGGAATTAACGCTTTCACCCTTGGCGTCCAAGCCATAAACCCAAGCGCTCAAGTAGAAGTAATCTGGACCAGCACGTGGTTTGATCCAGTCGTCGAAGGTGACTCTGCTCAAGCGTTGCTTGATAAAGGTGCCGACGTGATCGCTATGCACCAAGATTCAACGGCAGCGGGCGAGAAGGCTGAAGCAGCCGGCGCACGGTGGGTTTCCTATAACTCCGATATGAGTGCGTTTGCCCCGAACGCTTTCCTAACTGCCCCTGTCTGGAACTGGGGACCTCGGTACGTTGAAATTATCGAGGATGCGAAAGCGGGCAATTACGCGCCAAGCTCCTATTGGGGGTCAATGGCTGACGGAATCGTTGATCTTGCACCAATAGCAAGTGACGTCGACCAATCCGTAGTTGATCAGGTAATGGAAGCAAAGGCTGCCATTATCGCTGGTGATATGCATCCGTTCACCGGTCCAATCATGGATCAGGACGGCAACCAAGTCCTCGGTGCTGGTGAAGTTATGGATGACGGAGCAATGCTCGGGATGATGTTCTTCGTTGAAGGCGTCATTGGATCCACTGGCTGAGTTAGTTAGCTGTTAACAGCATTTAGCGGCGCCGGCGAGGACTACCCACGTCGGCGCCGCTAACGCGTTTAAGCAAAGCAGGTTCTCCTCTCGATGACGCAACCCTCATCTCCTACCGATAGCGGCCAACTCTCCATCGAATTGACCGATATATGGAAAACATTTCCAGGGGTTGTCGCGAATGCTGGAGTGGAACTCGCCGTGCGACGTCGGTCAATTCATGCTCTTCTAGGAGAAAACGGGGCCGGCAAATCAACCCTGATGAACATCCTTGCGGGCGTCTACCGCCCCGACAGCGGTGAGGTGAAAATCCATGGTCTTCCCCACCAATTTCGAAGTCCGGCTGATGCCTTATCTGCTGGAGTTGGCATGGTCCATCAAGAATTCCGGCTAATTCCTTCTTTTTCAGTAGCCGAAAATATTGTCCTCGGTTCAGCCCCATCCATCATCAATAATCGCCAGGTCGAGAACGATGTTGAAGACATGGCACGCAAGTACGGATTAAAAGTTGATCCGGCCCAGCCGCTGTGGCAGCTATCTATGGGTGAGCGCCAAAAGGTGGAGATATTGAAAGTGTTGTGGCGTGATGCGCAGGTGCTGATCCTCGACGAACCAACCACTGTTTTGACACCCAGCGAAGTAGACGAATTAGGTGAGATCCTGCGACGTATGGCTAATGATGGGCGCTCCATTATTTTTATTAGCCACAAATTGCATGAAGTCTCCGGGATCTGTGATGAAGCCACTGTCTTAAGGCAAGGGGAAACCGTTGCGGGATCCTTAGACATGGCAACAACGGACCAAAACGAACTAGCACGTCTCATGGTTGGATCGTCTCCTGTCATTGCAGCCCGGCCTGCGGCAGCAACTCCAGGGAAACCTTTGCTAGAGCTGCAAAATCTGAGCGCAATGGGTGACCGCGGTGTCGACGCGTTTTCCGACGTCAACTTCCGAATCCATTCAGGGGAAATAGTTGGTATCGCTGGCGTGGCTGGCAATGGGCAACGAGAACTAGCCGACGTCATTGCTGGTTTACGGCCTTCAAACAACGGCACATTAATCATGGATGGCACTGACATAACTGCGGTCAGCGCTCACCGTCGCTTTCAGTCTGGCCTGGCATACATACCTGAGGATCGCCTGGGCGTAGGGTTAGCACCACGCCTCTCAATAACCGATAATGCGATACTTCGCGTTTACCGGCAACAACGGCGAGGCCCATTTATCATCGCCGAAAAAGCCCTGTCCTACTGCGCCGACCTCGTTAAACGTTTCGGAGTTCGATCAGGTGATCCCGATGGGCCAATCGCTGCCCTGTCGGGAGGAAATCTTCAACGCCTTTTGGTCGGTAGAGAATTAGATGGGAAACCTTCGGTGGTCATCGCTTCCCAACCCACACGAGGTCTTGACGTGCAAGGAGTGAAAGCGATCCAAGATCTGCTACTTGATCAGCGAAATTCAGGTGCGGCGGTAATGATGATCTCCGAAGACCTTGACGAACTCCTCACGCTAACTGACCGGCTTCTCGTGATGGAAGGGGGCGTCATCCGTGGCGAGTTCGATCCTCGAACTGTGTCTCGACACGAAGTTGGGATGGCGATGCTCTCTGATGCGCAAGCCTCTTCGCACTCATGAAACGTCCTCGTTTAAGCCTCCGGGAGCAACCCCTACCGGGAGGGCAGCCTCTCGCGTTCGGCATAGGTTTAGCAATAGCGCTCTTTGTCGGCACACTGCTTCTTTTAGGTGCTGGACATGACCCTTTGAGAATCTATTCAAGAATGTTTGACGCCTCACTCGGCGGCCCTGATGCTTGGGCCATAACACTGAACCGCGCTGTTCCTCTTGGGCTTGCCGGGTTAGCAGTAGCTATTGCGGGCTCTATGGGACTTTGGAACATCGGCGCTGAAGGCCAAATAATGGCAGGAGCAATCGGGGCAGCTTGGGTGGCCCGTATAGGCGGTGATTGGCCCGGGCTTGTACTCATCACAATGATGCTTGTCGCAGCGATCGGCGGAGGAGGGCTCCTAGCAATTGGGCCCGCTGTAGCTCGAGCCAAACTCGGTGTTAACGAAATCATCACAACTTTGATGCTTAATGAGGTCGCAATTCGGCTGGTTCAATGGCTTATCCATGGTCCTTGGAAAGACCCCGACTCATTTAACTTTCCGTTGGCTCCTATGTTGCCTGACCAGGCCCGCTTACCAACACTTTTTAGCCGGGCACACTTCGGATTGCTCATAGCAGCAGCCGTGATCGTCATTGCCTCTGTCGCCGTCCGTTACACAGCGTGGGGATATGAGCTCAGAATCGCTGGGTCTTCTGAATCCACCGCACGGTACAGCGGTATCTCATTGCCCAAGAAAGTCCTCACCGTGCTCGTGTTGAGTGGTGCTGTAGCGGGATTAGCCGGCGGCGTTGAACTAACAGGCACCGCCGATCGTCTAACAGAGACGATTTCGAATGGTTTCGGTTTCGCGGGCATCATCGTTGCTGCCTTGGCGCTTATGCGCCCGTCGGGCGTAGCCGCGGTCGCCTTACTCTTTGGCGCCGTCCAAATAGGTGGTCAAAGTATTCAAACCCTTGGGGTTTCTTCCTCGGTTTCCACAATTCTCCAGGCGTTTGTTCTATTTGGTGCAATCGGAGCTGGCGTCTTTAGCCGGTATCGCGTGACCTTAGACAGCGGGCCAGCCTCAACCCCAGAAGAAGCCATGTCATGAACGAAGCATCATTAATTGGTCTGCTTTTCGCGACGGTCTCTTTTGGGGCCCTTCTCTACTTGGCGGCGCTAGGCGAACTATTAGCCGAGAAAGCGGGCGTCTTGAATCTTGGCGTCGAAGGCATGATGGCCATCGGCGCTGTCACTGCTTTTATCGCAGGAGTTGAATTCCAAAACCCTTGGTTGGCCTTAATAATTGCGATGTTCAGCGGCGCTTTGTTGGCTTCCGTTCACGGCTTTTTCACCGTTGGGCTAGGCGCAGAACAAGTTGTTTCAGGCCTATCACTCACTATTTTAGGATTGGGCCTTGCTGCTTATCTGGGCAAGAGCTATGTCGGACTACCGCCGGGTGCCGAATTGGTACCCGTTGAATGGGGAAGTTTGTCTGATTTGCCATGGGTTGGCCCAATTTTGTTTAACCAGGCTCCAATCGTTTATTTAGCACTCCTGTCGGGGATAGCAGTGAGTTTCATCCTTTCAAGCACTCGTCTCGGTCTGGCTTTACGAGCAGCAGGTGAGTCTGCCTCTTCTACTGATTCGGCAGGCCATTCTGTTCTTGGTCTTCGACTCGCTGCTGTAGCTGCTGGAGGGGCGCTAGCAGGGGCATCGGGAGCTTATTTGACATTAAGCATCACCCCCCAGTGGGCCGAAGGCGTAACTGCTGGTCGTGGGTGGATAGCCGTTGCTCTTGTTATTTTTGGCGCTTGGCGTCCTAGCAGAGTTGGTTGGGGAGCCTTGCTTTTTGGTGGGACGTTGGCATTAAAGACCCGCCTACAGACCTTTGGTGTCGATTTTTCGCCAATAATTTTATCGATGCTTCCCTACATCCTCACACTGCTGATTCTGCTCATCATTTCAGTTCGAGCGCGCAAACGGCCATCACCAGCTCCAGCCGCGCTTGGATTGGCGTATCGACGAGAAGAGCGTTAACAGGTAACCCCCCAAAGTCTGTCTAGAGAATGGCTCTCGCCGCAGCCCAGATATACGCAATGATGACGATGAGAAACATGTAACGCCAGATTCGTTTCCTCACACCGTCAAAGTTAAGCGCTAGGACTCTCTGTTCTGTTGCATCCCACACAGTTATGGACCTCCTCCGCGCAGAATCCCACAGCAAAGCGCTCACACCGAGCCCATCTTGTCAACACTCAGGTGATGTATGAGTCACCAAAGACAACTGCACTCGACGGTAGCTTCCAGAGCTTTCCACCGAAACGGGGTGGGTTCCGATGCTGCTCCGCATCCGGTGCATCGGAGCACAAAGTCACCATTCACCTTGCTCATCGTTACTGGTTGTTCACCAGTCGACAACCTCGCTTCCTTTTTCGGAGAAACCTTTTGCCGCATTATTTCGGGGAGCTCTAAGACATCAAAGTCGAGGTACAGGGGGTCTGGTGTCAGGGACGGAGGGTTACCCCAGGCTTCTCTATGAGCATCGGTTTCTTCGGACCAACCCAAAAAACTTAACCATGCGTATTGATCTACGGAGTCAAGGCTGTCTGGAAGCTCTTGGATCGAGCTCATAGGACCAATTTTCTCTGGGATAACTGGTTCATCCGGCCCGGCATAATTGAGAAATGAAACGAGTTCACGTTGCTCGCCGATCCCAAAAATGCGAGCCGACTCACTGATGTCCTCTATTTCCTCCATGAACCCATCGCGTTCAGATGCGGTCGGGTCCTCCAAGGTGTCACTCGCATACAACACAACAAATCGGGCCCCGACACCATGCTGCTTCAGCCGCAAAATCCGTCCCATTCGCTGAATCATCTGTCTTCGGGTTCGGCTTGCATTAACAACAACACCGAGGTTGGCGTCGGGAACATCAATACCTTCATCAAGGACCCGAGGTGCTGCTACTGCATCCAACTTTCCGTCGCGAAGATCATTCAAGATTGTTTCCCGTTCAAGACGAGCAGTATCTCCAGTAATAATTTCGATACCCAATAACGGATCAAGCCGATTAATGGCGTGATTTGCGGCCTTTACTGTCTGAGTAAAAATGAGGGCACCTGATGCCTCCTGGATTACTGACGCGAAGTTGGATAAGACTTCATATTTTGAGCGGCTTGTAGCAACTATCTCGCGACGTTTTGAAAATGAATCCAGATATGTGGTTGCTGCTTTCCCATTAGGGCCAGCATCATTTTCTGACAGATAACTGACGGCTGCTAAGAAGGCTCCGAACGGCTCTTGAGGCATGTCAGGAATCGCCCTCAATGTTTGTCGAGCAGCAACTAAGTCTGCTTCCATCAAGTCGTATTCGTCACGTTCCTCTTTGGCTAAAGGTACTGCTACAAACGCGACTCTCGGTTGGGCACACACCCCGTCGGCAATGGCCTGCCCAAAGTCATACTTGTAACAGACGCCACCGAAATAAGGGACCAGAGTTTTCTCAACGGCATCGTCTGATCGTTCCAGGGTAGCTGTGAGCCCCAAGCGTTCTTCATATTCATGGATAAGCGATTTACGTAAGGTCGCTCCCCCAAACCCATGACATTCGTCAGCAATCAAAAGACCCCCAAGGTCTCCTGGGGGTAGTGGCTTCTTGGCACTAGCCGAGTGTCGAGTTGTCACTAACACGTCGCAATCGTCTGCCCTGTCACTAAAACTGTCTCCTAGCCGTCCAATGACGCATTGAGGCAAAGCTTTCTTAAGGCTTTCAGACCATTGCTCCATAAGGACACGACTAGGAACGACAACCAGAACAAAGAGGCCGCGTCTGTGAGCATCAGCCGCGGCCTGCATGGCAACATTTGTTTTCCCGGCACCGGTAACAGCTTCAATGATTCCTCGCCGTCCACATCTCAACCAGCTTGCTAACGCCAGCAGCTGCCATTTGTAGAGAAAATGTTGCGATTTATTCATAGACCGATCCGTTGAAAGACGCTAAGGCCCAGCGCCCTTAATTCCACGCCATAGGATGAGGTTCCTCTCTTCGGAACTTCCGAAATTGCATTACTACGCCAACGGCGGACTTCGTATCTAACGCCAAGCCACACGAAATCCGCAATCACTCGATCAACAACTCCACGGATCACCATTGACCACCACTGATACCAAACCTCTATTTCGGGGAGTGTCACATCGGGCAGCTTTTATAGCTTCGGTCACGCTCGCCCCAATTGTGATTGTCTCAGCTCCAGGAATATGGCCACGCCTAGTGACGGGTCTTTACACAACGGCGATAGTTGCCTTATTCGGGGTATCGACGTTATATCACCGGGTTAATTGGGGAACTATCAACCGTCAGCGACTCCAAAAGTTTGACCACGTAACAATTTTTCTTGCTATCGCGGCTACCTACACACCAGTAGCAGCCTTCGTGCTATCCCCTTGGGCCGCAAAGCTGGTACTGGTCATGGTATGGAGTGGCGCCTTTTTAGGCGCCTTAATACGAATCCGATTCTCGGACTCTCCGCAATGGCTTGTTGCCGCTCCGTATTTAATAGTCGGCTGGTGTTTGCTCGCAGTCATCAAAGATGCTTGGCAGCAGCTTGGAGTTGTTGGGTTCTTCCTTTTTCTTTCTGGAGGGATGTTGTACACGGCGGGCGCTGTGATATTTGCTGCCCAAAGACCTAATCCTTGGCCACACAAGTTTGGATTTCACGAAATATTTCACACGTTCACGGTCGTAGCTGCGTCACTTCACTACATAGCGTTCGTATTCGTTGTTCTTCCCAAAGCTCAATGAGTGTGACTGATCTTGGTAACACCAGTCTTGTCAGGTCACTTGGAACGTAGCGGCGAAGAAGGAGTGTGGGGGAAGTTGGACTAAAGGTGCAGCACCGTCTGAAGTTTCAAACGCACTCCGCCGCACAGCATGTGGGTTCTCCCAAGTGTTTTGTGTTGATGGGGTTGGGTGATGCAAGAGCTCACTAGAAACAACGCTGAGTTGTGCCCCAGATAGATCGATTGTTAAATCCACAGTGCTATCAACTGAGCGGTTGACCGCGTAGACGTGCAACTCGGCGTTGTCGCTCAATATGACTGCCCCGTCCAGCATCGCCACATCACCAAAATCTGGGGATTCCACAGTAGGTCCGTGATACCCCAGATGGAGTGATCGGCCCTCTCGACGATTCACAAACATTGCCAATGCTTCAAAAATAGTTTGCCGCAGCAAATGATCGCCATCGGTAAGAACGGGCGCTATGACATTCACAATCTGGGCGATGTTAGCGATCTTCACTACGTCAGCGTTTCGGATGAAACTCATCAAGAACTGCGCACAGACAAGCGCATCTTGGAGGTCATAGACCTCCTCAACTAAGTGGGCGGGGAAATTTCCACCAGCCCACATACCATCTCTGTTTCGAGTTCGGTACCAGACGTTCCATTCATCAAACGCTATAAACGGTCGCTTCGATGAACGCCTCTTTCCTGCGACGTATCGGCACACGGAATCAATTTCTGCAATTTGTTGATCAATCGCAGCGCCGGAGGTCAAAAACGCTGCAGTGTCACCGGAGTAGTTGTCCAGATACCTGTGAGTAGATAAATAGTCGGCGAATCCCCCGACTGCTTCTAGCGCTTCTCGGTCCCAGTTGAGGTAGGTCTCGTTATCGGGTAGTGACGTGCCTGAAACCACTAACTCGATCGATGGATCAACCAGCTTCATCATGTGAGCTGCTTGACGTGCTTTGGTTCCATATTCAGCCGCAGACACGTGCCCGATTTGCCACGGTCCGTCCATTTCGTTTCCTAGGCACCACAGCGGAACCGTGGGAGTATTTGAGGATTGGTCGAGCTCGCGTTGTTCGGTGATGTCCGTTACGAATTGACCATTGGTGTATTCAACCCAATCTGCTGCTTCTTCAGGTGAGCCTGTGCCTAAATTGACAGCGAACATGGGGGACCACCCAGTTCGGTTGCACAAAGATAAGAACTCATTGGTACCGAAACTGTTCGGCTCGATCGTCCCCCATGCCAACTCCCGACGAGTAGGCCGTTCTTCGACATCTCCCACACCGTCTCTCCAGTGGTAATTGGAAACAAAATTGCCACCTGGGTAGCGCATGACGGTGAAGTCGAGTTCATTTAAAGCAGTTAGCACGTCAGCTCGACATCCAAACTCATCAGCGTGAGCTGAGGTCGGGTCATATATGCCTTCGTATACGGCTCTCCCCATGTGTTCCAAAAAGCCACCAAAGATCCTCGGGTCGACTGGTCCAGCATGATGGTGAGCGTGAAGATTGAAGGTGGCTTTAGTCACAAGCTGAGCGTAGTTCGAACTGGCTTTACTTCTTCCAGTAGCCCTCGAAGAGGGTGGTCAAGGGCGAACCTCAGGGGTTTCGTTCGTGGAGCTGATCGGAATCGAACCGACGACCCCCTGCTTGCAAAGCAGGTGCTCTAGCCAACTGAGCTACAGCCCCCAGTAACCCTCAGAGGGTACCGAAATAAAGCTTCGAGCACGACTTAAGCAAACCATGGATTTTGCGGGCATGATCAAGGTATTGAATTTCGATATAAATCGAAAATTCCCTTGAGGAGGGACCTCTAATGACTATGCCCGCAATTTCGTTAGCTGCGGTAAACGGCCGGCGTCAACAAACACTCGATGTAGCTGCAGAGATTGAACAGCGCGGCTTTACCGGCATTTATTGCCCTTCTATGGGTGACTGTGTCGCTCTTTGCCAAGCGATCGCTTCGGTCACCAACGAAATAACTTTCGGCACTTCAGTCCAACCCATTTATTTCAGAAACCCTGAGGACCTCGCAGCGACCGCTGCTTTCATCCACGAAATAAGCAACGGACGGTTCCGCTTAGGAATTGGGGTAACCCACGGACCAGTTCACCAACGCTTAGGAATCACTCCGGGGAAACCTTTAGGTGACACCCGTGACTATGTAGCCGCGATGCAACGGGCCGCTGAGCATCACGGTGAGCTACCTCCAATTGTCTTAGCCACCCTCAGACGAAAAATGGTTGAACTTTCAGTTGAAATCAGTGGCGGCGCGGTGTGGGCGAACGCGAGTCGTAACGACTTCAATAACTCGGTTGCCGATATCCCTCAGGATGTTCAGAGCAGCGATTTCTTTATCGGCAACATGATCCCAACAGTGATCGATGACGATCGAGACGCAGGCGCCGCACGTAATAGAAAAACTCTTCAGGGGTATGTAGCACTGCCCAATTATCGCAATTACTGGAAACAAGCTGGATACGCCGAGGAAATGGAAGGCATAGAAGCCGCTCTTGACGAGGGAGACCGAGATCGAGTCTTGACATGTATGTCAGATAAATGGCTATCGAACGCAACACTCTATGGTTCTCAAAACGAAGTGAGGGAAGGCGTAGAAGAGTGGTTCGACCAAGGTTGTAAAACTCCGATTCTGGTGCCCTCCAGCACTAGCGGCGGCCAAATGCACGCCATACAAGAACTGTTCGACTGTTTCTCGTGAGTCAGTCAACTGGAGTTCTAGTTGTCGTCTGAAATAGACCTCGATGCTGCCACTGCGCGCCTTGCTGGTGTTGTCAGACGAACACCAGTGCTGAGGTCACGTCTACTAGATGAACGTGTCGGCGCGGAAGTACATCTAAAGGCGGAGCATCTCCAGCGCACCGGGGCCTTTAAGTTCCGCGGCGCATTTAACGCGATCGCTGCATTACCAAGTTCTGTTCGTCGCTTAGGAATCATCTCTTATTCTTCGGGGAACCACGCTCAAGCTGTCGCGCGTGCCGCCCAACTATTCGATGTTCCGGCGACCATCGTGATGCCGACTGATGCTCCGGACTCGAAGCGGAAAGCAACAGAAAGTTACGGCGCCGAAATCATTAGCTACGACCGGTACACCCAACATCGCGAGGACATCGCCGCTGAGGTGGTGCAGCATAGAGATTTAACCCTAATTCCCCCTTTCGATCATCCAGACGTAATTGCTGGTCAATCAACCTGCGCTCAAGAATTGTTCGCGGAGTCCGGTCCTCTCGATCAACTGATTGTGTCGGTAGGCGGAGGGGGGTTGATCTCTGGAAGCGCGTTGGCTGCTCACCGCGAAAACGCAAGCTGTGAGATTGTCGGGGTTGAGCCTGAGTCGGGTAACGATGTTCAGTTGTCACTTCGCGAGGGCAGAATCATAGAAATTGATGTGCCGGAAACCATTGCTGACGGACAGCAAACAACATCGCCTGGTGCCCACACGTTCGCTGTGATGCAGCAACACGTTTCGGAAATAGCGACTGTGAGTGACGAACAGATTCTGGATGCCATGGATTATTTATTTCGGTTCCAAAACCAGGTTGTAGAACCGAGCGGTGCTTGTGCTTTGGCCGCCCTTCTCACAGGCGCAGTCAAACCTTCAGGAAATCGAATTGGGGTAATTCTGTCTGGCGGCAATATTTCACCAGAACGATTTGTAGCGCTAATGGAGCAACGTTAAAAATCTCAGCTTCTTCATCCCACCCGGCTCAAACTTTGGACCTGCCCGAGGTAGCGAACCTCCTCGTCACGAGCGACATCTACATCATCAACCCATGGTGAGAAGAGTGACCGCCACCGTTGAGCCCAGGTGTGTTGCGCAGTAACCCGCGACCAAGCCGCCTCTCCAATCTTCTCCATTTCCTGTTGATCCGCGATAAGCACCGGGACCAAGTCAACGAGATCTTCGCTTGATTGGAACGTCACAATTTCTTCACCCGGGGCCAAAACATGGTCGACTGCGGCTCTCGCTTGAACAAGAGATGGCGTTCCCACAACGGCAGCTTCATAGACGCTGTTGGACAGGCCTAATTCAAAAAATGATTTCCTCACCTGTGATTGGTGGGCCAACGAAACTGGCAGTTCAACTAACAAACGTGCGCCAGCGAACAGGGTCGCTCGTTCTGGTAAAGGCATAACGTCGACAGTCGACACGTCGAGCGGCAATTCCGACCAGCCTTCACCTACTACGACTAGATCGTCCAGATGGTCAAAACTCATCACGACATCAATATTTGTTGGATCGGCATCTCCTATAACGACAGCTCCTCGCCTTTCGGAAGGAACAAAATTCATTAACGCAGGTGGATGAACTGCGGGCTCCATCAGCGAAAGTCGAAAGGTGCCGAGGTTCGCGTATTCTTCGAAGGTTTGCTGGTCAGGGACTACAACCAAGTCGTACTCCCTCAAATCATCACTGAGTCCACTTAGGTCTGTTGTGGCACCTTGCGGCGACGGGCCGGTGTGCATACACAGAGCCACCGTTTCGGACGCGGCCGTCAAAGCACGTATTTCTTCTCGGTCGGGAACACCAGCGGCTGGAATGACAACCAACATTTCAGGTGAGTAACGATCAAGTCCCCACTTAATCGCTGCGTTTGTAGGTGCGACTGCGACTACTTCGTGCCCTAAAAACCTCAAGGGGTCGGCTACCTGTAAGCGCAAGTGTGACTCAGGGGCATCTACTCCGTAACCGGTTACTACTATCCGCATTGTGGGGGCCATCTCTATCGGTCAAGCTGATCGGTCCGCTGTGGGGCCTCCCACTTCAGTGTGGAACACTTTTAGATGAATTTCGATGACCATCAGAGGGTTCGTTGCGGAGACCTCTCATCACAACCGCCACCGCTGCCGCCAACACAACGATCGAAGTCCACACGTTTACTCGGACACCGAACACCTCAGTAGCCTTGTCAGTCCGGAGTAGTTCAATCCATAGTCTCCCGATCGTGTACCCGGCTACATAAATGGCCCAGCTGTATCCCTTTCTAAGTTGGGGAAACAACCTTGGTACAAGCACTGCTATAAACCCCGCAACTCCCATATTCCATAACGCTTCGTAGAGAAAAGTCGGATGAAAAGATGGTGAGTCCGCGTATTCCAAAGGACGATTCTCCCTGTCAATTCGCAGCCCCCAAGGCAAATCTGTCGGTCTTCCGAATAATTCTTGATTAAACCAATTTCCCAGCCGTCCGACCGCCTGCGCGATCGGAACCCCAACAGCTGTGGCGTCAAACATTGCAGCGACATCACCGTTTTCTCGACGTACTACCCACCATGCAACTAACGCACCACCAGCTACTCCCCCCCAAATCCCGAGTCCGCCTTTCCAAAGTTGTGGGATCTCATCCCAGTTGCCCTGGAATCGACCGAAGTCGGTGGCAACGTGGTAAAGACGAGCCCCTATTATTCCCACCGGAATGGCCCAAGTCGCCATCCGATGCACCATCACCGGATCTCCACCCGCGGCTTCGTAGCGGCGGCTGCTTACCCACACCGCCAGTAGAGCTCCAATAGCAATCGTCAATCCATAAGCGCGTAACTCAAAAACACCGATTTGAATGGAGCTTGTCGATGGGCTTGGGATTGCAGCAAACATCACATTCTCCTGTCACGCTGAGGATATAGGTAACGGATTACTTCGAGCGACAAGACGTGCGCAGCACAGACTCTCCAATGTTGTCGGTTCAGCACTACGTATTGGAAAGACCCTCATAGACAGCAGCGGTAATTCCGCGATTTTCGAGTTCCTGTAACCAAGGAAGTGGATCATCCAACATTCCTAGACTCCAGGACCCTGACGGCAACACACCCAACAGTGACCATTCTGCTGCGATCGCTGCTACCGCACCAGCTGCCGCTGAAGGGTAGTCAATTGCTCCGATCACTTCAGTGGTTTGAATTTGGTCTCGGATGCCCCGAATTTCAATTCGGACTGCTCCTGGACCGCCGTCTCTGTGGGGAGGACGAAGCATTGGTAGCCAAGCTGTTAGCCGATCACGTCTTGTGGCCGCTACCTTCGCCGTGATCCGTTCTGCTTCAGGGAAACTTGCCGACAACAAAACGGGGTCGGCGAGTGCTGCTCTATAACAATCTCTAGCGCCAAGCGGATCAGGGAACCAGACCAGTTCTCTGCCCGCACCGCTCGGTCGCTTCATCCAGTTTCCGTTACGCCGCTCGAGTGACTCCTGTGTCCTTGCACGATGAAGCTGCCGTTGACAGGCGGGTCCACCTGTACCCATTCGTGCCACATGTACTTCTTCGACGCGATCGAATCTATCTCCACCGTGACGCGCGAGCAGGCAACTTAAACCGGGTGAGAAAGCAGCCCCCACAATGACAGACCGTTCAGCTTTATTAGCTGCGGAGTCAAGCTCTAACAGCCCCTCTACATCATTTAATGCATCTGACAGCGAGACAACGTGAGAACCATTTCCGATTGCTTCTTCAGCTAGTTCTGTATGTCCGCCGGAAGGCTGAGCTAATACAGTCACGTCAGCTGCCGGAAGTGGTCCGGGAGCAACAACTTCAATGTCTACGTCAACCAGTTGGCGAACAAAGCCGTGCATCCGTTGAGGACGTCTCGCTCCAAGAATCAACCTTTCGACTAATCCCGAAGCCGCAAGTTGTCGCGCTACACGCCGACCAACAACCCCCGAACCGATAACAGCAACTGTGGACACGTCAGCGGAAGTCCGGGCCGCTTAACTGTCTCCACTTGCCTTGACGCGGAGGAATTCCTCCCGACCCCCTCAGCCGCAAGATGGCAGCAACAACTGTTCCTACACCCATTGCCAAGATTGCTCGGCGTAGTGCTCGCACAACTACCTCCGCTCAGAGATTCAAATCACATGTTATGTGATACCAGGTGTTCGGAACGTGGGGCTAGCTGGAGTCGAACCAGCGACCTCACCCTTATCAGGGGTGCGCTCTAACCAACTGAGCTATAGCCCCGAACAAGTGTCAGATAGTAGCGGCGCTACTGACACTCCACCAACGTGAATGTGTTTAAGAGGGTGGTTGATCTTCCTCTAATAGCGTCACTCGCACTCCACCAACAAGGTCACTAATCAGATTAAAGATGATGGTCAACAGAACATTAAACGCAACCCCGGCAACAAATAACACCGCTCCAATGACCGTCGCTCGCCGGAAAATTTCATCCCCATTGATCTCCCAAACTTCATATGAGCCGACTTCTGCAATAAAGGATTCAATGTTGGTAATCACGCCGGATTGCACAGCTGCGGTCCACAGTAGGTAGCCGGCGATGACTGTTGCTCCATACAGGCAGGCGTACAACAGCACGGAAACCTTTAATACTGACCAAGGATCAACGTGTCTGATGGTTCGGCGAGTTCTCTTTACTCGAGCGCGGCGTTTACCTATCCAACCAAGGTCTTCTTCCGGCAATAAAATTGGTCGTTCATCTACCGGTGTCTTTGGCAGAACTGGCTCGATTTGCTGACTTATTTGGGTATCAACAACTAGAGGTTGCTCTTTGTCAATTGCTGGGACAACTCCAGTTTCATCGTTTGGTTCTGGGACCTCAACTTGTTCACGTCCTTTTTGGCCAGCTGGGGGACGTCTAACGACTTGTTTGTCCTTTGTTCGCCGTTCTTCTTTGGGGGGACGGGCAGACTTTGCTCCGGGGATTCTTCGTTTTCTTGGGCTCCGACGACCAATTTCTTGCTGGTCTAGCCCAACTGCACGCGCGAACGTTTCATCGTCAACCCCATCTGAGGGAGGGTTTCCTTGGTCTGGTTGATCGGAATCAGCCACGCGTCGAAGTGTACGGGAGGCCAAGCCGTAGCTGGGCGCGGTGTTCAGTTTGCTGCTTCAGTTTCAGCCATTTCATCGAGATCTAACGTGACGGGAGACAAAGCAGCAACGGTCTCCTCTTCTCCCACATTCATAACTTTGACGCCGGTGGCGTCGCGTCGTTGTTCGGCTATTTCCGAAACTGCCGTTCTAATCAAAACACCACCTGACGACACCATGATGACCTCATCGTCCATTTCGACCATCCGGGCGCCGATAACTGCGGCGCCTCGCGCCTCCGTCAGCTTTATGCCTTTAACTCCCATTGTTCCTCTACCTTTGCGGGGATATGCCTCGATGGGAGTTCGTTTTCCGTAGCCTCCTTCGGTCACCGTCAACAAATAGCGTTGGTCGTTCTCCGAGGTTGCAGCCGCGGCTACGACAACGTCGTCACCTCTCAGTTTCATCCCTCTGACCCCAGCCGCGCTTCTTCCCATTGGGCGAACTTGGTTGCCCGCGAACCTGATTGCCTGGCCGGCACTACTGACCAAAATAACGTCATCGTTTTCGCGGACTTGAATAACCCTCACAAGTTCATCTCCGTCGCGGAGGTTTATAGCTATCAATCCATTGGTCCGGTTCTTGTCATATTCAGTGAAGGTCGTCTTCTTGACGACCCCTTTGCGAGTTACAAATAGCAGAAACTCGTCAGCAACGAATTCTTGCGTGTCGATGACGGCTTCAACTACTTCATCTGGTTCCAATTGCAGCAAATTGACTACAGCTGTTCCGCGTGCGGTTCGTTCCATCATGGGAACCTGGTAGGCCTTGAGGCGATACACCTTTCCACGGTTGGTGAAGAACAAGAGGTATGAGTGAGCTGTTGTCGTCAGGACGCGAACCAAAATGTCGTCGTCTTTCAGTCGTGCTCCTTGCACTCCCCTGCCTCCACGGCCCTGGGTCCGGAAAGTGTCGGCGGCCACCGATTTGATATAGCCGCCTTTGCTGAGGGTGATAACCACAGGTTCGTTGTCGATTAAGTCTTCAACTTCCATATCTCCTTCGTCGAACACAATTTGTGATCGGCGGGGGGTGTCGTGTTCTTCCCGGACTTCGTTGAGTTCTTCCTTTATCACTGCCCGGAGTTGGCTGTCATTACTAAGGATTTCTTCTAGTTCTTTGATGCGTGCTTGAAGTTCTAACAACTCTTCTTCAAGTCGAGTTCTCCCTAATCGGGTTAGTCTCCCCAGTTGCATGTCGAGGATGTGGTTCGCTTGGCGCTCGCTAAAGGAGAATGGCTCCAATTGGAGTTCCCCAAGGGCAGATACTCGATCCTCGCTCGCCCTGATGAGGGTAATTATTTCGTCGATCAGGTCCAGTGCCCGAAGCAGTCCTTCGACGATGTGGGCTCGGTCTTGTGCTTGGCTGAGTCGATATTCTGAGCGACGCGTTACTACGTCGATCTGATGTTCAACGTAGGCAGTCAACGCGTCTCGGAGGTTTATGGTCCTGGGAACGCCATCGATAAGAGCGACCATGTTCGCTGCAAAGCTTGTTTGCAGTGGGCTGTGTTTATAAAGGTTGTTTAAGACAACGCTGGCTGGGGCGTCTCGTTTGAGTTCAATAACAAATCTGGTTTGACCTTTAGCTGATTCATTACGGAGCTCTCGTATTCCGTCAATAATTTTCCTGTCAACTGCGTCTGCGATTTTTTGTTCGATATTTTCGATTGATTGTTGGTACGGAATTTCAGTAACAACTATCTGGGTGTTCTTCCCGTCTTCGACAATTTCTGCTTGAGCTCTGATCCGAATAGAACCGCGCCCTGTTGTAAATGCGCTCGTTAGGCCTGCTCTTCCCATGATGAGGCCACCCGTTGGGAAATCAGGTCCTTGTACGAATTCCATCAGATCAGCAACTGTTGCGTCTGGGTTGTCAATCAAATGAAGGGTCGCGTCGATGACTTCAGTCAAATTATGTGTCGGAATGTTTGTTGCCATTCCGACTGCTATTCCTTGGCTTCCATTAACAAGCAAGTTCGGAAAACGTGCCGGCATTACTAAAGGCTCTTCGCCTGACCCGTCGAAAGTGGGTGCTAGATCAACAGTGTCCTCGTCAATACTTTCGACCATTCGCATCGCGAGGTCCGTAAGTCGACATTCGGTATATCTATACGCTGCCGGCGGGTCGCTCGGGGAACCAAAGTTGCCGTGCGGATCAATCAGCGTGTTTGCCAAGCTAAAAGTTTGACCCATCCGGACCATTGCTTCATAGATTGCGTTATCCCCATGTGGGTGGTAGTTGCCGATAACGTCTCCGACGACTGTTGCGCATTTCTTATGAGGTCTGTCCGGTCTCATCCCAGTTGAAAACATCGACCACAAAATTCTTCGATGGACCGGTTTCAGTCCGTCACGAGCATCTGGAAGCGCCCGGGCGGTGATGACTGACATCGCGTAATCAAGAAATGATTGTTCCATCTCTTGTTGAATTTCGATTGGCTCTATTGATAAGTGACTTTCGTCGTCTGGGGTTTGGTCATCAGGTGGAGATTGGTCGTTCATGTTGCTCAAATATCCAAGAACCGAACATCATGTGCGTTGTTTTGAATAAATCCTTTTCGGCTTTCGACGTGTTCTCCCATAAGGACGCTGAAAATATTGTCAGCTATTGATGCTTCGTCGACCGTTACTTGAAGCAAGGTCCGCGTTTCGGGGTTCATCGTTGTCTCCCATAACTCGTCCGCGTCCATTTCGCCGAGCCCCTTTAGACGTTGGAATTCATTCTTGTGATTAGGCCTGTCAGATAGAAATTCTGATTTCGTGACATCATCTTTTAGGTACACCGTGTCATTGCCGACTTTGGTTGAATAAAGCGGTGGTTGAGCGATATAGATATGCCCTCCGAGCACCAAATCTTTCATCTGGCGCCAGAAGAACGTCAGCAGCAGCGTTCGTATATGGCTGCCATCTACGTCAGCGTCACACAATAAGACAACCTTGTGATACCGAATTTTTTCGACGTCGAAATTACCTTCTCCGTCTCCAATTCCCGCTCCTATCGCGGACATGAGTGCCTGGACTTCAGTATTTTGGAACATTTTTTCGAGCCGCCCCCCAAGACGCTCGACATTCAAAATTTTCCCCCGAATGGGAAGGATTGCCATAGTTCTGGGGTCTCTGGCATCTTTAGCTGATCCTCCAGCTGAGTCACCTTCGACTATGTAGAGTTCACTTTCCGCGGCGTCCCCCGAGGAACAATCTGTAAGTTTTCCGGGTAGACCCGCACCCGCTAGCGCCGACTTCCTTACTGTATTTTTTGCTTTTTGAGCCGCGAGCCGTGCCCTCCGCGCGTCTATCGCTTTATTGATCGTTCTTTTCGCTTCTTTGGGGTGCTCTTCAAGCCAGTCGGTTAACGCCTCATTTGTTGCTTTTTGGACCAAACTTCGCATCGATGTATTTCCAAGCTTGGCTTTAGTTTGCCCTTCAAATTGGGGTTCTTGGAGGCGAACACTGACGATCGCTGTTAGTCCCTCACGGATGTCGTCACCTTGGAGATTGTCTTCTTTTTCTTTGAGTAGGTTCTTTGCTCGGGCATAACGGTTGACGGTCGATGTCAGGGCAGTTTTGAACCCTTCTTCGTGCATGCCACCTTCAATGGTGCTGATTCCATTAGCAAACGAATGGATGCCGTCAAGTTGGTATCCCGTATTCCATTGGAAAGCTATTTCAACTTCATCACCTTCTTCTGAGGCGTCGAGGTATCCGACGTCGTCAAAAAGTGGGTCTTTGGCGTCGTTGAGATGGCGAACAAAGTCTCTGATCCCTCCGTCGTATTGAAATTCCGCTTCCGTTGGTGAAGTGTCCCTCTCATCGCGAAAGGCAATCTTCAATCCGGCATTCAAAAATGCCATCATCTGAAATCTCTCGAGGAGGGTTTGTGCTCGGAAGTCAACGGAATCAAATATGGAGGGGTCTGGCGCAAAAGTGACACTTGTGCCCGTTTGTGATTCAGGTGAATCGCCTATCTCTTGGATTGGTCCGACTGGTTGTCCTCCATCATGAAAATCTTGTCTCCATCGACGACCATCACGATCTATCTCCAACTCCACAGCTACCGACAAAGCATTGACGACGGACACTCCTACTCCATGTAATCCACCTGAAACTTTGTATCCTCCTCCGCCAAACTTTCCGCCTGCGTGCAACACGGTCATCACAACCTCGGCTGCAGACTTATCTGGGTATTTCGGATGTTCTCCTACGGGAATGCCGCGACCGTCATCGACAACGCGACATCGACCATCGGCGAGAATGACAATCTGAATGGTTGTGCAGTGCCCGGCCATCGCTTCGTCGACCGAATTATCTACGACTTCGTAAACCAGATGGTGAAGCCCAGCGGGACCTGTTGATCCGATATACATACCTGGGCGTTTACGAACCGCTTCCAAACCTTCAAGGACTTGAATATTTTCCGCCTGGTATGTTACGTCGCTCACTTAACCCCTTTTCGTGAGCCAAATACTACCAGTAGGAGGGGGGCCAAAGAGGTAGGGTTAAAACCGTTATACGGCTTCTCAAGGCTTCTGAAGCAAAATACTTGACTTATGAACCTTTGACGTGAACTTTAAGACCAGAAAAGTTGAGTTTTGGGTCTTTGTCTTTCAACTTTGCAACCAACTCTTGTTCCAAATACCGAATTTCTGTTGCCCACCCTGGATGGTCAACATCAACGAGAAGACAATTGTCGATAACTCTGCGCGGCTTACAGTGATCAGCGATGGTGGGACCGACGGCCTCTTCCCAATGTTGGTAAACGAGAAACATGACCCCGTCATCGCCGAAGCCACTGACAAGTCGTTTCAAAACATCCGCCAAGGATCGCGGTTCATGCCATCGAGCTGATCCCCCTCCTCTAGTGTCCATGAATTCGACCTTCAACAATTTCCAATGTCTGGCCTGGATCAATCCCGTCCGGAACCGTTCCTGTTGCGGAGGTTAAAATTATCTGCGAATCAGGAAGGCATTCCACGAGTCTTCTAGCCCGAGTTTCATCCAGTTCAGAAAACACGTCATCTAATAGGACAACTGGTTGATCTCCTGTTGCCTCTTCAACAAAAACGTAGCTGGCTAGCCGCAACGCCAAAGCCAAACTACGTTGCTCACCTTGTGACGCGTGAAAGCGAGAATGAAGTGACCCTAAAAGAATGGTCAAATCGTCGCGATGAGGACCCACCAACGTCATTCCTCTTCTAATTTCATCATCCTGCATTCGTGAAAGGGCAGCCGCGAGTCCCTCGTCTCGCCAGTCAGTCTCAAGTTGCAATAACACTTCAACATTGAGACCTGCTATCCGCTGGTAAAAATCACAAACCACTGGCTGGATGGACGCTACAAAATCCGATCTGTGCTGTCCCACAACATTCGCGGCCTCTATTAATTGCTCGTCCCAAACAAGCAGGTTGGACCTCAAATCCTCGGAGTTACGTCCTCGAGCCTGTTTCAGGAGATTATTTCGCTGCCGAAGAATTTGATCAAAGTCTGTTCGCGCTGCCCTGAACTCTGCGCTCCCTATGGCAATGGTTTCATCCAGCAGAGAGCGTCGGACCGAGGGCGAACCTTTAATGATGTTTAGATCGTCTGGGCTAAAGACGACAATCCGAACCGCGTCTCCCAAGTCTCGGAATCTCTTTATTTTTTGCCTGTTGACCTGGGCTTTTGAACGTCCCTGTGCTGCTAACTCCACTTCGACAAGCGATGTTCTACCTGCCTGTTCGACTTCGGCCCTCAAGTATGCAGATGAACTGCCGGCAGCAACTAAAGCGTCAACCTTTGCTCCGCGAAACGACCGGGCGCCACTTAACAAATGGAGACCTTCAATTAGGTTGGTTTTCCCATGCCCGTTTAGTCCAACAACAAGAGTGACCTTTTCATTAAGTTCAACATCGGTTGCTAAGTGGTTACGGAAGTCTGTAAGCCACAGGCGCTTAATGATCAATATCTTGTCGGTTTACTCAAGAAACTCGAACTGGCATCAATAAATACAGGAAGTCGCCGCCTTCACTTGAGCGAAGGACAGCTGGTTTTAACGCATCAAGTGTTTCGAGCACAACCTCATCGCCTGGGGCCGCTTCTAACCCTTGAATTAGATAGTCAGGATTGAAAGCAACCGTCAGCTCGTCTCCGTTGTATTGGGCGTCGACTTCCTCCTGTGCTTGACCCACATCTTGCGTAACCGCCATTAGTTCAACACAATCAGACTTCTGGGTGATTCTTAGTGGCGTTGTGTCTCGCGCCATCAACTTCACGCGGCGAACCGCTTCTAGTAGTGGTTCTCGACCAATGGTCAACTGGTTCGGATAGCTACTCGGAATTAGCTGTCGGTAATTAGGGAACTCTCCCTCAATTAGTCGAGTTGTTACTTGAACCTCTCCATCGTCGACTGTCACGTCGAAGCTGACTTCGCGTTCGCCCAACCGAACGGTGACCTCTTCGGAGTCGCCTAATACTCGCCCCAACTCATCAAGAGCTCTCGAGGGAACCAGCACTTTCTGACCCTCACTCAACACCGTCGCTTCAGGAAGATCTCGCACAGCAAGGCGATATGAGTCGGTCGCCACCAAACGAAGCCCGCCGTCTTCAGCCGACATCAGGACACCTGTAAGGATGGGCCTCGCATCATCTCCGCTTGCAGCCCGGACAACTTGCTTCAACCCGGCAGCCAGGTCCGCTGTCGAAACAGTTACCTCGTCACCTTTTGGGTCGGACAGAGAAGGAAAATCGTCGACGGGAAGCGTCCGGACAGAAAATTGTGAACGCCCCCCTGAGATT
The DNA here is from genome assembly GCA_004214275.1 of Acidimicrobiales bacterium. Classification (GTDB taxonomy): domain Bacteria; phylum Actinomycetota; class Acidimicrobiia; order Acidimicrobiales; family Poriferisodalaceae; genus MedAcidi-G3. The sequence goes on from SGYJ01000001.1 coordinate 42,940, forward strand.
TTTGCTTCCTCCCCGTCAACCTCAACTTCAATTGCCCCAGAGTCAAGGGAACGAATGATGTCGACGGTTATACGCGACGGTAAGACAGCTTCACCGGATTCGGTGACAGCAACAGGTACTGATGCCCGAACTGTGATCTCTAGGTCACTGCCAGTCATTGTTAGGACGTCTTTGTGTGCTTTTAAATGGATGCCGGTGAGGACTGGCAGAGCACCTCCTCGACTACTGACAGCTCTGCTTGCAGTGCTTAGTTGTTCGACGAGTGCGTCGCGTTCACATCGAAATTTCACGTCGCCCTTCTTCTTTCTATTTGTTTTCTAAAATTAAATAGTGGTAATAGGTCCTGTGGATTGTGGACAAACTCACATAACCCC
>SGYJ01000010.1 GCA_004214275.1 Acidimicrobiales bacterium
CTTTGGGAATAAGTTTTTCTGCCAATTCGGGGTCATCAACCCGTCCGCGGATTCGTTCAGCGATGTATTCAGAGAATTCCGCATTTGCATCTTCATCCATAAAAATCTCGACAAAATTTTGGAGCCAAATTCCAAAACCTGGTCCGTCATACAGACGGTCCCACAGTTCGCGTCGTTCCTCTTCGGGAACGCTGTAAAACCCTCGACGATCCGGTTCGTGTTCGAATCCGCCGGGAGTTCGCGCACAGGCGGCAAAAATTTCGTCGTACCGTTGTCGGATTTCTGCCATCTCTTCTTCGGAGATCTCGCTGTTGTTTAACGGCGCTGCCCAGTTAGCTCTTCTTTGGAAAACAGTAAGATGTTCTGCTTCCTTAGCAACTTCGGGTATGAGTTGAATAGCGGTTGCCCCTGTGCCGATTACCGCCACTCGCTTGCCTGCGAGGTCGAGTGGCTCCTTCGGCCAGTCAAAGGTATGGAACGCCTCGCCTTTGTAGTCGTCGATTCCTTCTATACGGGGCAGGGTTGGCACAGAAAGCAGACCTATGGCTGTCAGGACAAACCGACTGCTGATCTCTCGGCCATCTTTAAGTGACAAACTCCAAACGCACGCGTTCTCGTCAAAAACCATCTTTTCTACGTAGCAGTTGAATTGCATGTGGTCGCGCAATCCGAACTTGTCCGCAACAAAGTTCAGATACTTCAGAGTCTCAGGCTGCGGTGAGAACATCTCTTTCCAATGCCATTGATCAAGGATCTCTTGATCCCACGAGTACCCGTAGGTAAAGCTTTCAGAATCAAAGCGGGCTCCTGGGTAACGGTTCCGATACCAAGTGCCCCCTAAATCCGGGTCTCCTTCAAGAACCGTCGCATTCACCCCCAAGTCGATTAGTCGTTTGATCTGGTAGATACCACCAACTCCAGCCCCAATTACCACCACTTCGTAATCGGGTTCTTCGTGGAGGAGAGTCGAGTCATCAGTTGACTGTTGCGCAACCATTGAGTCATTCATCAGCATTTCTCCTGAGGATCGTTAAGTTATCGGGACCGCGACCAACGTATGAAGCGTAGCCAGATGGTGCTGCAGGTGCCGAAGTCTCATCAGCTGCAGACGGATTCAAAGCTGTCCGGATTATTTCAAGGACGCACTTCGTAGTAGCTGTTCATCGCGTGTTGGATATCTAGCTGACGGAAACGAGTGAATCCGGCCCTTTCAGTTAGTTCTTGCATCGCGGGTGCAGGGAGACCAAAAACGCCGTGGCCTGCTCCGCCAGGTTCGCTCATGCCGGATTGTAAACATCCCGCTACTGACGCCGCGTACCCAAATACAGCCAGGGGCATCTTTATATTCTCTTCCAGGCTGCCCTTGCTTGTGGGGTCAACTATCAACCATCGACCCTCCGGAGTCATTGAGTTGTAGATAGCGCTGGCTAACTCTTCGGGTGATGTCATGTCGTGAACACAATCGAATGTCGCTATAAACGAAAAGCTGTTGTCTTCGGGCAGTCTGTGGTCACGCACGTCGTGAAAGAATGCGTTCGTAACTCCCGACTGAATCGCGTTTTCTCTGCAGCGATCGAGCGCTAAGGGCGCTATTTCCCAGCCATGAAAATTTGACGTTGGGAACGCTTCGGCCATTGTTACGACCGCTACACCACTTCCACAACCCACATCTGCGACGCTAACGCCACTATTCAACTCGTCTATAAGGCCGTCAAGTTCTGGAAGTACTTCCTGAACGAGGAGCTGTTCATACCAGGGACGGAGCTGGCGTTCCATCCATTGAACTCGACCTGAGGTGCCTCCCTTTTCTATGTCTGACCAAGAAATACCTATCCCAGTTTTAAAGGACCGAGGAATTTCTGAGAGAAGGGCTGTCCGTTGCGGGAAGTTGTCGAACCATCGCGCCATCGACCGGATCTCGTCTTCTTCCGCTAGTAACAGCCCAGCTTCGGACGACAAATGAAACAGGCCATCCCCCTCGTATGCGATGAGACCTGCTGCTGCTTGAAGGGATAACCACTCTCGAACAAAGCGTTCGTGGAGGCCTGCTCGTTTTGCGACCTCGTCGCTTGTAATCGGGCCTTGTTCATGCATTGCTCGGTAGAGACCCATTTCGTCACCGAGATAGATCATGCCCGACACTAGGGCTCCCTCGTAGGCGCCCATAATTCGTTTTGACAAGTCACCTATTTTGGATTGATCCACCTTGTTCTCCGTAGTTTCTTCTGTGCATCTGGCTGCACTGTTAGGTTTTCGTTTTCCATACGATATTTACTGAAGACCGTTCCGTGCAGAAAAGCCCCCGACCAGGGCAGAGGTCCCGGCTTCAGGCACTGCGAAGCGAAGTTCACTCGTTGCAACGCTACTTAGGTAGCCGCCGACGCAATAAACCACAATCTCGCCTCCATCGGACGGCTCGGTTAGGCACTGGGTGAGCTCGGGTGAAGGAATATATGTAGAACCTCTGATTTCACCTGTACTTATATCGTCTGCCAGTAGCGTCACCGATCTAACATGGCCTTGTGGAAAGTCATATAAAGGTTGAAGAACTAGAGGGTCTTGTGCGAGTTCGCGTCGGTGAGAGAACCGTGGCGCGATCATCGTCAGTCCAGTTGCTCCTAGAAGGGAACCTCCCACCTCGACATTATTTCCCTCGTGAGGATGTCGACATGGAGCTTTTAATCCCTTCTGAAAGCGTCACTCACTGCCCCCATAAAGGTGATGCTCGTTATTGGAGTATCAAGCTGGATGATCATGATTTAGAGGACGTTGTGTGGAGCTACGAGACGCCCATCGAAGAAATGTCCGCTATCAGCGGATTGCTTTGTTTCTACGACGAACGTGTACAACTCGAAATCGGAGACTGAACTCTTCGGGTTTTGAAAATGAAACCGACGGATCACCAAAGGTTTGTTAGCGACCCTGAAATATTGTCGTCAACAGCTTCCTTCATCCCAGAAACTCTGTCCACCTTCCGAGGCCCAGCCGGTAACGACACCGTCAAAGACCGCAACGTTCACTCTGCCTGCCACGAACTCTTTGGTAATCATCAATGGCTCACAATCTCGTTCGACGACTCGATACGGAAGTTCTAACGAATCTAGAAGCACCGCGAGTTGCTGTTCGGTTAGCCCTACGACATTGATTGCCTCGACGATCTGTTCACAAACGTCGCCTGATTCGGGATCGTAACAAGCAAGGTTCTTTGGGCCTAGAGATTGTTTAAGACGAAACAATTGGAAGACTTGGCCTATGTCAGTCCCAGGTCTAGATGCAGCGAAATCCCAGGCATCTTCGAGGCGCACCAATTCAGGTGGTTTCCCAGCCACCGTTGATTCCGTTGGCTCCGGTTCGTCTGCTACTTCGTTGACGGAGTTCGTTGTTGTGGTCTGGCTATCCTCTGCCTCAGGTTCCACGTTTGATGCAGAAGAACACGCTGTAAACAAGATCAGTGCGAGGCTTCCGATGAAAAACCTTTTCATTTCATGACCCTATCGGTCGATTTGGCTGGACTTTGATTGGCATCGGTCCGTTATAGACGCCGCCTACACAGCTGGGAAGGCTTCTTTTTGAGGCTATGGCCGCACTGTCACAGGACCTGTGAGAGTGGCTGGTGCCTCATTGTTGTGATGGCGTACACGGCGAGTATCTCTCCTTGGTACATCTTGCATTCAACTAGACGCGTTTCTCCTCGACGGTGGATAACTTCACCGGTGATACGAAATGGGCTCTGGGTAATAGCTTCGAAGTAATCGACTCGCATATTGATGGTCGATTGAAAACCCGGGTTTTCTCCGACGTCGCTTTGCGCCGCATAGAGGCAGGCGATGTCGACATAAGCGGCGGTAAACCCTCCAAAGAGCTGTCCTGCTGGGTTGAGTGTTTCTTCGGGAAGTTCACACATCAATTCGAGTTTTCCCGGGGATTCATCAATTACTGACCATTCAGACGCGTTGAGTAAATCAAATGGTGGGACTCCAGGGTTTACAAGTCGCCCAGGGGGCACATTCTCTCGCCATTTGAGTAGCTTCTCGATTTTGTTCTCGGTCATTGCGTTCTCCCCAACAGACATGCTCCCAACGCTCCGGCCGCTTCACCATTTTCTGTCGGCTTGATAGGAATGAAACTCCGTTGGCCTGATGCAAGCAGTAACTCATGAAATGAGTCATCAATTTTTTGTCCGAAAAGATGCCAATCAGCGACTAGTCCACCACCAACAATAATCATTTCTGGATCAAGCAAAGCAGCACAATTGGCCAACCCAACTGCAACCCATCGTGCAAATTCGTCGACCACTGCAAGCGATTGCTTGTCACCTTGATTTGCTGTTCGGGTAACGTCCTCGCTGGTGACTCCCTCAAAGTCTCCTTGTATTGCCTCACTTATCTCTTCTAGGTAGCCGTCTTTGGCTCGCCTAATAGCAAGGTTGCGCAGTCCTGTAGCAGAGGCGTAGGCCTCCCAGCATCCATTCATGCCACAAGCACACAACACTCCATTGGGTTCGATCACCATGTGGCCTGGTTCGCCGGCCATTCCGAAAGCACCTCTATGGATCGCGCCGTCCACAATTAGGGCACCTCCAATGCCAGTGCCAAGCGTTACTAACAACGCATTCTGTACTCCCGTGGCTGCACCGCTCTCAATTTCGGCCAGAGCAGCGCAATTAACGTCGTTATCCACATGAACCGGAACATCGATTTCTGATTCCACTAATTGACCGATTTCAAGTCCATCGGCGTTGACCAAATTGGGCGCTCGATGCAGTCGTCCGCTTACATCGACAAGACCTGCAATTCCAATACCTAGCGATGAAACGCTGACCCCCGACTCACTCGCCTCCTCCCTTAAGGCGTGGTACATCTCGACCGCGTGGCTAGCGATATCAAGGCCTTCTCGGGTCGGCTCAAAGGTTTTCGCGAGGACCTCTCCCGTATCGCTCCGCGCGACGCCAAGGGTTTTAGTTCCTCCAATATCAATTCCGATGAGGGCCCCGGTTGCGGCAGGTTGCATGTGTAACAAAATAGGATTTCAAGCACTCCAGCACCAACCCAATCCGAAGCTTCTCACCTGACACCGCCCAGAGGCCGTAATTTCAACGCGCGACCTCGATTCGGTGCCTTTACTCGGCAGCAAGTTGTAAGTGCTGCAAAGATAATTACTCATCGACGAAAGGTTCGACATGGAAAGCGTCATTTACGAAATTAAAGATCGCATCGCCTACGTCACGATTAATCGACCCGAGGCATACAACGCCTGCGATCAACCAACCTACGATCGTTTGGCAGAAGTGTGGACAGACTTCGCTCACAATGACGAGGCGTGGGTAGCGATATTGACCGGGGCCGGAGACAAAGCATTCTGTGCAGGGAGTGATATCAAACAAAACTTCAATTCAGTACCAGAACCAGCAGACAGCTTTGCTGCAGCGGGCCAAGGTGACCTGATGCGGGGACTGGAAATATGGAAGCCCGTGATTGCAGCGATTAACGGGCACTGCAATGGTGGCGGCCTAGAACAAGCTTTAGGTTGCGACATCCGAATCGCATCCGCGAATGCCCAATTCGGTCTTGGTGAGGTTCTATTAGGGTTGCTGCCTGGTGGGGGCGGCACTCAAAGACTCCCCCGTTCCATCCCGCTAAGCCACGCATTGTGGATGCTGTATAGCGGCGAGCGCATCGATGCCGAAGAAGCACACAGACTGGGTCTGGTTAACAAGGTCGTGTCTTTCGAGGAGCTGATGCCGACCGCTCAGGCGATGGCCGAAAAACTCTTGGAATCGGGCCCGCTGGCAGTGCGCGCGATAAAACAAGCCGCCATTCAAGGACTGAGTATGCCTTTGGAGGACGGCCTGCGTTTAGAACAGCATCTATTTCGGTTGCTAGCTAACACCGAAGACAGCATCGAAGGCACCCGGGCATTTGCCGAGAAGCGACAACCGCAGTGGAAAGGCCGGTAAATCGAGAGTGACTGAAAAGTTGTACCTGCGGGATGTTTCAATCGAAAGTTTCGACGCAATCGTTCAATCGGTAGAAGAAAACCATGTCGAATTGGACCAGACCGCCTTTTACGTGACCGGCGGTGGTCAGCCTCACGACACAGGACTGCTCAAGTGGGACGGGGGAGAAAGTTCTGTTGAGGATGTCCGAACCATCGATGGACGAGTGTGGCATCAACTCGGTGGTGATTTACCCCAACAAGGGACCACAGTGACGGGTTTCGTTGATCAGATTCGTCGTCATCAGATGATGCGTACCCACACCGCAATGCACATTCTTTGTGGGGTCATGTGGCAGCGTTGGCAAAAAGTCGTAACAGGAGGGAACATGGACGCGCTATCTGGTCGAATGGACTTCGAACTAGACGAGTTCCCTCAAGGGTTCGCCGAACAAATCCAAGACCTTTGCAATGCCGAAATAGCTGCCGACCGACCAGTTGCCGTCTCGTTCCTACAACGTTCAGAAGCCGTATTGGACAGAGATTTGATCCGAACAAAAGTCAACCTCATACCCGACACAGTGAACGAAATTCGGGTGGTTGACATTGTCGGCTTGGATAAGCAGGCAGATGGGGGTACCCACGTAACTTCTACCGGTGACGTGGGTCGAATCGAAATAACTAAAACGGAGTCGAAAGGCCGCGGATTCAAACGTGTCAGATTCGTCCTGCACGACGACTAACGACGCTTGTTAGTTCCTCCACTGTGAGGGATCGAGATCGTCCGGCAGTAAGAGAAAGAGTGTCACCCCGTTCTCAGGACGAAAAGATGATTTGTGGCCTTGGCCTGAAACATCGTCTGCAAGCAAAGCCATCCCGGCGGTAATCAACCGGACGTCTCCGTCTCCTGTCTCGATCTCGACCTCACCCTCCAATGGGACAACTATTTGACGCCGCGGCGCATTGTGATAGCCCATCTCCACTTGGGGTTGAGAAGTTCTAAATATGACCCCACTAACTGGCAAAACCGGAGTCTCGTAGCCACGAATTTCTTTGCTGGAAGGAATCTCGAGATCCTCAATAACCGTCTTTCCATTTTCGGTTCGTATCCACACCACTTGCATCTCGGATTCCTTCGTTCGACTTCAATCAAGACTTGACGAATAACGGGGGCGTGGGCATATCGCCCCTTGCTCGCTCATAAGCAGCGGAGATCTGCATACAAACGCTCTCATTTCCGCCGACACAAGCAATTTGCAGCGAAGTGGGAAGGCCTTGACTCGAAACTCCTGAAGGGACCGACGTCGCACACATTGACAGATAGTTGATTGCTCGAGTGAAACGAGCAGGGGTTGACTGTTCGTCAGCTTCTGCTACTGGTGGCGGCAACATTGGCGTGGTTGGCATCACTAACGCGTCGATGTTCTGAATGGCTTGGGAGAGGCTTTGGCGATCGGTGTCGCGTTGCAGCAGTGCTCCAACATATTGTGCAGAGGAGATAGCTGCGCCTGCGACGAAACGTGATCGCACATTCTCATCAACCAAAGACTCTGGGTTATCCATGAGGGCACCGTGATGGAAATAACCTTCAGCAGTGAGGATCACCGCTGATGCTTCCTTCATTTCTTCGAATGTTTTAGTTGGCTCGAACTGGACAATGTCTGCGCCAAGATCAGCAATCTGGTCCAAAGCACGGTCATATGCGTGAAGTTGTTCGGGATCTATACCCTCGCGTTCTTCGTCGGACAACGAACCAATCCGGATTCCAGAAATTCCTGCAGATAGGTCGACATTTAACTTATCTGTCGACATGGCGTCATACATGACGGCTGCGTCAGCTACAGATCGAGCAATAGGGCCAGGCGTATCTAGAGTGTGGGAGAGAGGAACGATCCCATCAGTGGGCAACAAACCTTCCGTAGTTTTGAGCCCTACGATCCCGCAAAAAGCTGCAGGTAGGCGAACGGAGCCACCTGTGTCTGTACCTATTGCACAGGGAACCATCCCAGAAGCTACTGCAGCACCAGAACCGCTAGATGAACCTCCGGGAACTCGGGCAACATCTTCATCCCATGGGTTGTGTGGAGTGCCCATCCTTTGGTTCGTGCCCCAACCACCAAAAGCAAATTCGACCGTCTTTGTCTTCCCTATAAGGATTCCTCCCGAATCAATCAACCGCTTCGCAACTTCTGCGGTGACAATGGACCGGCGATCTTTCCATTCGGCACAACCGGCAGCTGTGAGTTTGCCTTCAACTTCAACGATGTCCTTTAACGCGAAGGGCACTCCATGGAATGGTCCTTTTCTTGTTCCCGAAGCCATCTCGGCGGTAGCGATTTCCGCCGCGGCCCGAGCTTCCTCGGCATAGACCGCTTGCCAAGCCCCTACCACTGAGTCCATCGCCTCAATGGAGTCGAGGCATTCCTCAATCACTTGTTCCGGGGTGAGGGACCCATCGGCGTACTTTTTTTCTAACTCGACTACTGAATAGGTCACTGTTCTTCTACCTCTGGTATCTCATAGCTACGTCTCACTGAGCTTCGTATTCATGCAATGCTGGTTGAATGTCGTCTGCTCCGGTCATGAATATCGATCCTGCCGCGTTTTGGCGGGACCCGTACCCAATTCTGGCCGAAATGCGTGATTCCGCGCCCATTTGTTACGTACCAGAGATCGGCGCCACACTGATAACCCGTCGAGACGACATCCATACATGTGAAAAGAACGTAAGTGTCTTCTCCTCAGATCAACCTGGCGGACTGATGAATGTCCTCATGGGGCGCAACATGATGCGAAAAGACGGCGAGGAACACAGGAAAGAGCGTTTCGTTTACTACCCATCTATCTCACCACGTAAGGTCGAACAAATTTGGGCTGGACTGTTTGTGGAACTTACGAACACCATTTTGGATCGATTCACCTCCGCAGGCTCAACTGATCTTGTTCCGGATTATGCGACGGCTGTGAGTGGAGAGGCTCTAAAGGCCATAACTGGATTGACTCAGGTCAAATTTGGGGATCTTGATTCCTGGAGCCAAGCAATGATTGATGGCGTAGCTAACTACACAGGAGATCCCGATATTGAGGCGCGTTGCATATCCGCGACGGAAGCTATCGATCGGGCTATCGACGAACGTATGCCGGAGATTCAACGAGGTGCCGATGCAAGTCTGCTGTCGGTTATGACACACGCTGGTATGCCAGACGAAATGGTGAGGGCAAACATCAAATTAACGATCTCTGGTGGACAAAATGAACCCCGTGACGCCATCGCTGGCGCTATCTGGGCGCTCCTTGAGCACCCTGATCAACTTGAGTTGGCCACATCAGGAGAGGTGTCTTGGCAGCAAGTCTTCGAAGAGTATTGCCGTTGGATAGCCCCTATTGGAATGTCGCCACGTCGTATAGCAACAGAACATTCCTACGGCGGAGTTGAGTTCGAGCCTGAAGAACGAGTCTTCTTTATGTTCAGTTCAGCTAATCGCGACGAAAACTACTTCGATAACCCCGACCACTTCGACGTGACACGCGATACCGCCGCTGCTTTGACCTTCGGAGCGGGACCACATTTCTGTGCTGGAGCTGCCGCCTCAAGGAGCTTGGTTGGTGATGTCGCTCTACCAAGAATTTTTGAGCGTCTGGAACGACTGCGTCTGGACCCTATCGGTCCGCCAGTTGAGTTCGGAGGATGGGCGTTTCGTGGGCCGCTCTCAGTGCCGGTGTCGTGGGGCGATGCCAGCTAAGCCCTCTGTACAACCCCGTCGGCTGCTGGGTCCGCTCCCCCATCGATCCCTTCACTGCTAATTCTTATTCCGTGAACCCACGCAAAATCGTGAGTTTGGGGACTTCGAATGACCTCGTATCCCTCTGCTTCTAATGCATCAGTCACCGACCAGGGCACCCCGTTTGCTACATCGATGGCATCACTGGTTCCTGACACTCGTGGAGCTGAAACTGCTTCGAGCATGTTCATTTCAAAGTCAATGCTGTTCAAAAGTACCTGTGTAACTCCCATTGCTATTTGAGTTCCCCCCGGGGCCCCTACGACATAGCTCAGTTGATCTTCATCAAAAACCATTGTTGGGCAAAGTGAACTGAAGCGACTCTTTCCTGGTGCCAGAGAGTCTGCGTTTCCGGGTCGAGGGTCAAACACGGCCATGCAGCCGTTGTACATAAATCCGAGTCCATCGGTGATCACGCCCGAGGGCATGCCTAAGGAGTGGGTCATTGAGGCAGCATTCCCATCCTTGTCAACGACACAAACATGAGTGGTGTCCCGAGGTTCGTAGGCCATGCGTTCCACGCTCGCACGTTGGCCTGCTTGAATCATTCCGGCATGTTCTTTTGCGTGATCTTTGGAGATCAACCAATCCATTGGCACGTCGAAGTGCTCTGGGTCGCCAACAAAGCTGTCTTTGTCCGAAGTTGCTCTTTTCATGGCTTCAGTAACTGTTCGCACGTACTCGATGCTGTTATGACCCATTGATGCCAAGTCGAAATTTTCGAGAATATTGAGCATTTCTAAGACCATGACACCACCACCGGGTGGGTGATTTGTGGTTACGTCAAGTCCGCGATAGCTGGTTTGTATGGGCTGGTTGTGGGTAGTTCGATATTCGGCAAGGTCGCGCTCGTCCAGCATTCCTCCGTGGGCTTCCATATCTTCAGCGATCCGACTTGCTAACTGGCCTGTGTAGAAAACGTCAGCACCTTCAGCAGCAATGAGACGCAATGTGTTGGCCATGTCTGGATTCGCGACGCGATCACCAACTCGTTTGTGCGACCCATCGGACCGAAAGTAGATGTCGCGACCCGTCGTTGACTGCCTCAGACGTTGCACATTGTCTGCTCGTCCCATTGTCGCTCCCTCAGCCCACCAGCCAGCAACATGGGGGCGCACTACGAACCCCTTTTCTGCCCACTCGACCGCCGGATGCACAATTTCAGCCCAATCTTTCACTCCCCACGTCGTCTGCGCCTCAAAGTACGCCTTGAGCGAACCTGGCGTAGCTATTGATTGATAGCCGACATCGTTTACGTTGCCTTCTAATACGAATCCAAAACCATCTCTGGTTTCACCAATGATGATGTCGGCCCACTGATCAGCTCTGGTCTGTAGAGGCGATTTGGCGTGGAAGTCGATGCATTCATGGATTCCTTCTGCGGGCATATAGACCTGTAAGTTCCCGAAGCCTGCGATTCCGCACATTTGAGGATCGACGACGCCAGCCACTAATCCACAAGCAATAGCGGCATCAACTGCGTTACCGCCCGCTCTCAAGACCGCTACGCCGGCTTCAACAGCTTCTGGTTGAGCTGCAACGACCATGCCGCTGCCATACCTGTTCACGGGGGAACCTCCGGGTCTTTGGGCTGCTAGCGGTACTCGGGTTTGGCTCCTGGGACTTGAAGTGGGTCACATTCCCAACCGAGGAGCTCTGGCAAACACTGGTCAGCAAACAGCCGCATCGACGATTCGGCGTCCTCGAATGGCATACCTCCGTAGCTGAACCCCGGCATTACTGCGTTCATTCCGATCATCTTGCGAATGTGGTCGAACTTTTCTAGCACTTGGTCTGGAGTCCCCCAGGGCATCAAATCAACGAAATCTTGCGCTGCGCGGTCGGCGCCTTGTTTTTCTATATAGCCCGTAATGCCTGTATAGAACTCGTAGCCCTTGACCCCCTCATGCGGTGCCTTCTGGAACTCGTAATGGCGCATAACGCTCTCATAGTTTGCGCCAATATATTTACGAGCCATCTCTTCGGCTCGATCCGCGCTCTCGTCAACAAATACCGATCCACCACAAAAAGGTGGGGGTCCAGGTTCTCCATTGACTTCCTCGTACACGCGGTTGTATTCGGCAAGGTCTTCTTGCACTACGGTCCACGGTTTTTGTGGAATCACGAGTACTCCGTACCCAAGTTCAGCCATTAAGGGCATCGACTCTGGCGAAACAGCCGCAGCATACGCACGCCCCTTAAACGAGTCTTGGGGACGGGGTCGAATTTCTCTTAAAGGTTGGGTGCCGAACTCGTTGTCGTACTCCATTTTTCCTGACTCAAGAGCATCTAGTACCAGACCGGCATATGACACAAGTCGTTCACGCGACGAGTTCATGTCGACTCTGAAACCTTCGTATTCAATGCGTGACAACCCTCGGCCGATCCCTAGGATCATTCGTCCTTCAGACATAGTGTCAAGCAGAGCTATGTCTTCGGTGATTCGCAGTGGGTCATGCCAAGGCAGCACTATGACCCCGGATCCAAGCAACACGTCGGGGTGTTTGCCGGCCATGTAGGACAGGAACTGAACCGGTTCGGGACACATGGTGTAGTCGTCGAAATGATGCTCGACTGTCCACAACGATTTGAAGCCAAGTTCGACGGCTAGGTCACATAGACGCAGTTCTTCGGAATAAACCTCGTGGTCAGGCAAACCATCAAATGGATTTTGGAAGACGACTGTGTAGCCGGTGTGCATGGGGTACCCCCTGGATTGGTAACACCTCGAAACTACACCGCTTCGCAAATCCGGTGCTGTATTCATCTTGATGAGAGGGAATCTCTCAACTCCAGAGACCATGAAATGGCAGACTCTTCATATGGCTCACCGTGTAGGAATCATTGGACTCGGGACAGTCGGGTCGAGATTCGTTGAACAATTCAACCTTCATGATGCTTTCGACCTCATCTCAGCATGGGACATAGACGATGAAGCCTGTTCCTCCCATGCAGATTCCGTCAGAATCGCTTCGAGCGCTGACGACCTAATCGCTGAATGTGACCTGGTTTATGTGGCAGTACCACCACTGCATCATCAGCAATATGTTCTTGACTGCTTGTCACACAAGACTGCGATCTTCTGTGAGAAGCCCCTCGGTGTGGACCTGCAATCAAGTCGTCAACTAGTAGATGCAGTCAACCAGAGCGGACTCCCGGCCGGAGTTAACTTTGTTTTTAGCTCAGCTCCCTCGGCCGTGGAACTACAACAAAGACTCACTAACCAAGATCTGGGGGATCTGATACGCGCGGACCTCAGGTTGCACTTCTCTAAATGGCCGCGAGGGTGGCATGAGAAAGCACAGTGGTTGCGTCTGCGGGACCAAGGGGGTTGGGTTCGTGAAGTGGTGTCCCATTTCATTTTCCTGACTTCTCGAATTCTGGGCGAAATGACCCTCGAAAACGGTCGCATCGACTACGAAGATGGGGCAAGTGGTTCTCTATGTGAACAAACAGCGCTGGCTCTCTTCTCATCAAGGTCTATTCCGCTTACCTTGGCAGGAACCAGCCTCGGACACGGCCCAGACGTAGTGGATCTAACCTTTCGAGGCACAAGTGGATCGTTACGTGTTTGGGATTGGTACCAGCTTCAAGCTGCAACCACAGATGACTGGGTGGACCTTTTCTCCTCAAGTCGCGACCAGCTAGGTGCTGATGCTTATGCAGCGCAATTACATCAACTCGATCGAATGATGAACGGCGACGAGCACACAATTGCCACTTTCGATGAAGCCTTGAAAGTTCAGGAATCCGTTGAGTCGTTACTCGCAGGTTGATGTTCTGGGCGGCCCACTACACAAAACTCTCCACCTTCGGGATCTGTGAGCACCACCGCAACAAACCCCAGGTGACTCGGATCGCCGGCCCTGGAAATAACCGCTGCTCCTAAACCAACCAGCCGTTCCACTTCAACTGCGATGTCATCAACGAACATGTCGAGGTGGACACGATTTTTCGCTGACTTCCCTTCAGGCACTTTCTGAAATGTCAGATGATTGACCGCTCGGTCCACATCAGAATTCGAAATCGTGATGTAAGGGCCACCGTTTCCCTCTCGGTGGCTAAACCCGATTGCCTCGGACCAAAAATCTGCGAGTCGTTCCGGATCTGAACAATCAATGGTGACACCCATAGCTCGAAGACCCATGTCAGCAATCCTAGACACTGTTATGTTGCAGCAGGTTGGCTTACCACCCATGACCTGCTTTAGTGCAGTGCAGCAACTATGAAACGAGAACTTTGGATGGACACCGCTTCATTTAAGAACATGGTTCAGGAACGCCGCAGCGTTCGGGGTTACCGAGACGATCCTGTGCCCAGAAAGGTCATCGAAGAAATAATCGAAATCGCTGGAGGTGCCCCATCATCAATGAATACCCAGCCATGGCATTTCCATGTCTTGACCGGAGAACCTCTGGACTTAATCCGCGAAGGCAACACCGAACGAATGGTCAGCGGCGCAGCCCCCCAACGAGAAATTTCTCTCAACCACGGATATGAAGGAGTGCACAGGGACAGACAGATAGAGATCGCTGTTCAACTATTCGAGTCAATGGGAATTGGCTGGGAGGACAAAGAACGCCGCCGAGATTGGGCAATGCGCGGATTTCGTCAGTTCGATGCCCCAGTTTCGGTTGTGGTTACCTGCGATCGAACCCTTGAACACGACACCGTGGGCCACTTTGACTGCGGCGCCGTAACTTACGGCCTAGTACTTGCCGCTTCTACGAAAGGCCTTGGCTGTGTAATAAACGGCCAAGGCATCATGCAATCCGATGTTGTTCGCGAACATGCAAACATTCCAGAAGATCAGGTGATTATGACCTGTGTCGCGATGGGATACCCCGATCAAGATTTCATCGCGAATGACGTGAAATCAACACGACGGACAGTTGAGGAAGTCGCTAGTTTCGTCGGATTCGACGACTAGCCAATCACCACGAGCGATGCCCGCCCGAGGGGTTCTCTCGAAAGTGCGAGCTTGAGCGCCACTCGCCCATCTCTGTAAGACTCCCAAAGTCGACCTGAAGGGAAAATGGTGTCCCAGCATCAAGCAACCGAGCACATACAAGTTGAACTCGATGGCGCAGTGGCCGTCGTGACAATGGCGAAACCACCTCACAACCTTCTCAATGGCGCCTTCATTGAAGATCTGATCCAGACCTTTGAAGGGGCCAGTGACTCAGGGGCCAGGGCGATTCTTCTAAAGAGCAACATGAAACATTTCTCTGCTGGAGCCGATGTAGATGGCTTCGGCGTAGACGGAAGTGACGGTTCACCTGCGACTGAGGTACTTGATCGACTAGCGGCAATTCCTCTCCCGACCATCGCTGCTGTGCATGGTTTAGCTCTTGGGGGCGGTTTCGAAATAGCTTTAGCCTGCGACTTCATCATGGCATCCGCTTCAGCTCGTCTCGGTTTAGTTGAGACTTCTATCGGATTGATGCCGCTGCTAGGCGGGGTTCAGAGGGTCGTGGAACGAGCTGGGATGGCGCGGGGCAAAGAAATAGCTATGTTCGGTCGCCGACATGACCCTGAACTGCTTGAACGTTGGGGGGTCATAAATGCGGTTGTTGCCGATGATGCTCTCGACGAGGCGTCTCGGTCTTGGGCACAGCAACTTGCCGCGGGTCCAACTGTGGCTTATGCAGCTATCAAGGAACTTGCCGTTATCGCTTCGAATGAAGGAATTCGTTCTGCCGATCAAGCCCAAGAAGGTGCTGCCCAAAACGTTTGGGCTTCAGAAGATCTCCAGCGCGGGCTGGAGTCATTTAGCGAATCTGGCCCTGGCACCGCCATCTTTCAGGGAACATGACAGCACCTCTGTCAGGCATTCGTGTCATCGACTTCACGCGAGTTCTCGCTGGACCTCACTGCACTAAGGCTTTGCGTGATTTAGGGGCTGAAGTGATCAAGATAGAACCCCCAGCTCCTGACACTGGGCGAAGCGGTCAACCTCACGTTGGGCCTATGTCTCTCTACTTCGCTCAACAAAACGCCGGGAAACAAGCGATATCTTTAGATCTCAACTTTTCCGAGGCACAAGACATTATTAAGAAGCTGGTAGCAGAGGCAGACATCGTTGTCGAAAACTTTCGGCCGGGCACGCTCGATCTTTTCGGTTTGGGTTTCGAACATCTAACGGCGATAAAACCCGACCTCATAATGGTTTCCATTAGCGGATACGGACAGTCAGGACCGTGGCGGAACCGACCGGCGTTCGCACCAACCGTCCAGGCTGAAGCTGGTTTCACCGAAATCATTGGCCGTCATTACGGCGACGCTTTAATTCGAACCGAAAACGATGCTTACAACCACGCTGACGTGTACACCGGTTTGCAGGGCGTAATCGCGACCCTTGCGGCATTAGCTCACCGAAGCCACACCGGCGAAGGCCAACATGTTGATGTAGCTATGGTCTCCTCGATTCTTAGTGTTAACGATCGAGTCAGCTACGAACTTTCGGGTATCGACGTCGAAGGCGAGCCTCTGGCCCTCAGCGCACCCGAGTCTCCAATCATCGAACTGCCCGATGGTCAAAAAATAACTATCGCTGCAAGTCCGGTTTCCACCTTTGTATTTCAGAGGTACTGCGCAATGATGCGAAGGAACGATCTACTTCTTGACCCTCGATTCATCACTGCTCAGTTTCGTCGCGACAACTGGGAGGATCTACTCGCAGAAATTCGTGCTTGGGTCCTGACCTTTAGAACAATCGAAGAACTCGAAGCTCAAGTAAGCGAAGCTGGACTAGCAGTTGGCACCATTCGATCCGTATCAGAAATAGCAGAATCGGAATGGGCAATAGAACGCGGTGCCATCCGAGAGGTAGAAGATCGATCTGGTGGGACCGCTCGGGTACCTGCACCTCCCTGGATTTTCGGTGGCTGTGATCTGCCCGACGCGGGTTTGCCGCCATTTCAAGGCGAACACAACCTGGAGGTATTGAGGTCCTTGGGTCTTTCAGAGGATGAAATCGAAAACTTAGAAGCCACTGGAGTGCTCATCTCGAATATCCCTAAGAGCAACTGATGCTTGCATCCCCTCGGGCAATTCTGGGCACTTTTGTTGCCGTACACGTGGTCAATGACTTCTATGCCACGGTCCTTCCAGCATTCTTGCCCGCCTTGGCGAGAGAGTGGGATTTGGATTACACCGAATTAGGTCTCCTGTCATTCGCCTTCAGCCTCTTCACAGGGGTGCTTCAACCACTTATCGGTCATGTTGCTGACAAACAAGGAAAACGAAAGCTGATTCTCAGCTGCGGCTTTTTCATTGGAGGCGCCGGCTTTCTGCTTATGGCAGCTGCGCCATCATTTTGGTTCATCACCATAGTGAGCCTTCTTTGCGGCCTTGGCGCAGCGGCGTACCATCCTCAAGCAACCGCTTTCGTCGTTAATGCCTACCCCAACGATCGAGGAAGAATGCTCGGTATTCACGGGTGGGGAGGATCTGTCGGTCATTTCTTGGCTCCCGCTATCGCAACATTGGCAATTGCAGCCCTTGATTGGCGTTGGGCGATGATTATCGTCGCCATCCCCATCGTTGGCGCAGGGACGGGTCTTTGGATGTACCTCCCCGAAAGCACTCCCAACCCCGAAGCAGCGCTCAAGGGTGCCCTGGGCCGACCCATCGTTATCGCAGCCTTCGCTTTCGGCTTGGTGAACACTGTCCTGTACAGCTTCGTAACCTTCGTCGTCAAAATGTTGGTCGACGAAGGCTGGGCTGAGATCACAGCTGGCGCGACACTCACAATCATGCTGTTCATCGGGGTGGTGGCTCAACCAGTTGGGGGGCGCATCTACGACCGGTTCGGAGGAAAAAAACTCTTTGTATGTGCCAACTTGGGAACGATTCTTTCAGTTTTGATCTTCTCCCAAACATCTGGTGTCGCTTCCCTGATAGCCGTCGGCGCGATAGCAACCTTCGGTTTCGGCTTGTTTCCAGTTTCTCTAGCCATAGCAAGCAAAATTGGTGGCGACTCACGAACTGGTTTCACCGTTGGCGTAGTTTTCGGTGTAAGCGGGCTATTAGGGGCAACAGCCCGACCCGTCGTCGGAGCTCTAGCCGAAGCGTTGGGGGATATTCGTTTAGCTCTGAGCTGGACCGTCGTCCTCGCTATTGCAGCGCTACCCTTCGCCATGCAACTAGAAAAAGAGGAGATCTGATGGCAGAAATGACAGTACCCGAACGCGACAATTTTCTCGATGAGGTACGTGTAGGAGTGTTAGCTATCGAACGAGCTGACAAAGGACCTTTGTGCGCGCCGGTTTGGTATCGGTACTCAAGCGAAACTGGCTTCGAGATCGCGATGGCCTATGCATCGGCCAAATCAGTACTTTTACGTCGTCACGGAGCGGCAACGATCTGCGTTCAAGATGAGCAACTTCCATATCGCTATGTCACAGCCGAAGGAGAAGCATCAGTCGAATTATTAACTCCAGAAGAACGTGACGACCTACTCCGAGACATTGCTATCCGATATTTGGGCGAAGAGCTCGGCAATCAGTACGCCGATTCATTTCCTGGCCACGAAGAAGCCAAAGTCACCATCATGCCGCGCAGATGGGTTAGCGACGTCTTAGGTTGATCTATCCCAGGTGATGGTGGTAGCTACATCGGATCTAAAGTAGCGAGGCGACTGCGGCACGAGTCCGGTCTCGCTGGTCGGGGTCCCCTCCGAACTCCGCGACGATAATGTCATCAGCTCCCGCATCGACAGTTGCCTGAAGCCGGTCCTTAATTTCTGCCTCATTGCCGACAATGGCAATCTCCTCTGGACCTGCGAGACCCTCATGGTCCAACATTGCTCGATAGCTCGGCAACGTACCGTACATTTGCCAAACTTTCGCAGCTCTCTCCATTCCCGCGTCCATGTCATCAGTACATAGAACCGGCAGGCCAGCAACCACACGCGGCTTAGGCCGTTCCGCCTCTTCAGCTGCCCCACAGATCTCAGGGACGGTCAACTCTGCCAAAGTCTTATTTCCTGTCATCCAAGTGATGGTGCCATCAGCTAAGCGTCCAGTTAATCGAAGCATTTGTGGACCCAAGGCAGCTACGAGAACCTGCGGCACAGGAGATTGAAGGCCTAAAGATGGATTACGCCCAGCCAATGTTTCTCCCTCAAAACGGACCGGTTCATCTCGTAACTGAGGATTTAGAACCTCAAGATATTCCCTCAAATGACGCACCGGCTTGTCAAACTCGTATCCGTACTGTTTCTCTATAACGGGCTTATGGGATAGACCTATGCCTAACGCCAGACGGTCACCGATGATCGATGTAACCGACAGGGCTTGTTGCGCCATCACCATTGGGTGTCGGGGATAAGTGGGGATCACAGCGGTACCCAATTCAATTTCTGGGACCGCCGCGCCGATGTGACTTAGCGAAGTCAAAGCATCGACGCCCATGGGCATTTGGGGTAGCCAATAGGACGGGAATCCTGCTTCCTGAGCATCTCGAGCGTCGATAATGGCTTCTTCGACGTTGAACAGTTTGCCAGCGGGACCGCTGAAGATACCTATGCGCATAGGAGCCTCCGGTTGGTTGTCAGACGTTGCATCACCTTCTCACACATGGGGTGCTGCTTGTCGGCTACACAGGCGACTTCCGTTTCGATCACATCGTCATTGTTACGACGGTCGCTGGAGGCGCGGAGCACTCCTTTGAACGATCTGCTCAGCTCTAGCCGCGATTGGTTCGTCCCAGTCTTCATCGGTGAACAACCAAAACTGGTTGTTAGAGATGGCATCGAAAACTTGTTGGCCGACAACTTCGGGATCTAGACCTCCGCTCAAAGCTCGCTGCGTAAATTCGAGCATTTGGTCGCCCCTGTCATCTACTGCCGAGCCAACTGCACCACTCTCTCGAGCTGCGGTCGCGTTGACGATATTAGTGTTCACGAATCCGGGGCAAAGACAGGTCACACCCACGTTTGATCTTTCAAGTTTGAGTTCGTGAAAGAGCGTCTCTGCGAGCGTCGCTACACCGTGCTTAGCAATGTTGTAGGGCGCTCCGAAAGGAGAAGAGATGTGTCCCGCTATCGACGCGGTGATTACAACGTGACCTTGGTCTTGCTCCACAAGATGGGGTACGAAGGTGCGAACTCCATGAATGACCCCATCAAGAAGAATCCCTAGAGTCCACTTGTAGTCCTCGTTAGAGAGCGCCCAGGAACGGCCAATGGAGCCTTGCACTCCAGCATTAAGACAAACAACATCGACGGTTCCAAAAGCATCAATTGATGCATCTAGAAGTTGGACGTTGTCAGCTTCTAAAGCAACGTCGGTCACCACCCCCTCGACGTTTCCTCCATTTCCTCGAATTTCGTTGACTGCCACATCGAGTTTTGATTCATCTATATCGGAAAGCACAACATTCATGCCCTCGAGGGCGAAGCGTCGAGCCATCGCTAAACCCATCCCCGATGCCGCCCCGGTCACCACTGCGGTCTTACCAGCAAGTTTTTCCATCCCCGCAGATTAGACCGAACAGTTCTTTAATCCATTTCTCCGACTACCGTTCGGGTGTGCCAGATTTTCTTACCGAAGCACAAAGCAAGCTTCAACAACAAGCAGACACTCTCGCTCGACAACTATCCGAAATAGAACTCGGCGCCTCCAACTCACAGCAGGTTCAGCTACAAACCACAGAGCTATCCAAAGATGCCGGTGTTTTCGCACTCACTCAACCCGTCAAATACGGAGGGTTAGGAGCAACAGCATTGGAGCTAACCATCGTCCGTGACGCCCTAGGACGCAGAAACGTAGGCCACTTACCAGGTATTTTTGGACCGAACCCAGGGTTACTCGCTCAAGCCACGGAGGAAATAAAACAAAAGTTTCTAGAGCCATATCTCGCCGGAGAGACAACCAGTGGTTTCGGCTTTACCGAACCTTCAGACGCTGAGCGACATACGTGGGCACAACTTGACGGTGAAGAACTCGTCATCAACGGCGCCAAGTCCTACGTCACTGGCGGATCAAACGCTGATTTCATAAACACCTTGGTCGAACTCGACGATGTTGGTCCAGCAATGATCCTGATAGAAACCAGCAGACCAGGCGTGGAGTTAGAACGCAGTTTCAGTTCCGTTGACGGCAGCCACCACGCAAGTTTTACCTTCACAAACGTTCGGGTACCTAAGAGCCACGTCATCGGCGAAGCCGGGGCAGGAATGACGAGGGCCCTGGAACAAGTCAACGCCGTCCGGATGGCGATAGCAGCAGACTGCGTCGGCTTGTGCAGCTTTGTTTGCACCCTCGTCGCCGACCATATTGAATCGACGAACCCTTCGGATAAGAACCACGCAACCCGTGTACAGTTCGGCCGAATGCGAACGAAAGCCTTTGCAGCCCGCAGTTCTGTGTACCGAACCGCGCGACTAATAGACGCAGACGAAAACTCAGTTAATGAAGTTATGGCATCAAAAATTTTGGCTTCAGAAACCATTGCCGAACTCGTGGACACAGCAATCCAAGTTGTAGGCGGAGAGGCACTAATTGACTCTCACCCGCTGGCTTCTATATTTCGACGAATCCGTGCCAGTCGATTGGCTGAAGGCCCTACCGATGTTCTTCATGCAAACATTTCTCGGGGATACCTCGATCTAAATCTGGGTCGAATCTGAGCTGACATGCCTTATCTCAACGAGTTTTCTTCCTCGACCACTCCATTGGACATGACTAAGACCCCCGAGTTTTTCAGTCTCTGCGAAAGCGCCGATGACTTGGGTATCCAATACGACAAAAAGGTCAGATACGTTTCCGGCAACGTTGTCGCTCGGCATCAACGCTTTCACTTCCTAGAGTGGGGCGCCCCATCACTACCAAATTTGCTCTTGCTTCATGGCGGGAACCAATCAGCACACTCTTGGGATTTAGTCAGCCTCCACCTCGCAGACCGATTTCACATAATCGCACTAGATCAGCGAGGTCACGGTGACAGTGAATGGGCCCGCGATGCCGACTATTCATCACACGCCATGGCCGCTGACGCCTCCTCCGTGCTCTCCGAACTCAATATTGATTCGGTAACTGTGTTGGGGCACTCAATGGGCGGAATGAACACACTGCGGCTCGCCATAGAACAACCTGATCTTCTGGAACGCCTAGTGCTAGTTGATATCGGACCCGAATTGTCAGAAACCGGAACGAAAACCATTCGCAATTTTGTTACCGAAAATCGTGAATTTGAGGACCTCGAAGATTTCATCCAGAACGTTCAAAAGTACGATCCGTACCGCTCCAGAGAACACATCGAACGAACTGTTAAATACAACCTGCTTCAACGAGCTGATGGAAGATTCGTGAGTAAGCGAGACCACGGACCGCGCCTTGCAACAACACAGGGTCAACGAGAACAAAGCGATCGATTCTCTATTGACGACACCGCCCACATATCTCAGCCGACGTTAATCATCAGGGGAGCTGATTCGAACGTACTTTCTGCCGACGCGGCAGAACGTTTCGTTCAAGCCCTACCCAACGGCCAACTCGAGACGGTCCCAAACAGCGGCCACAATGTTCATGGACAAAACACCTCTGGCTTCCTTAGCGCCTTACTTCCATTTTTACTCAACTAAGCGGGCAAGCAAGAGACTTCTAGGAGCACAAGAGTTGAGTTAAAGCCTATGGTGAACTCATGAACTCAAAAGAGCTTGAAACTCTAATTATCGATGTCGCCGACAACGGCGTGGTGACTGTCACAATGAACCGGCCCGAAAAAAAGAACGCTGCCGACGCTGTCATGTGGGACGAGTTGCGCGACACCTGGAATGCCCTAGCAGTCGACCCTGAAGTACGCGCAGTCATCATGACCGGAGCCGGTGACGCCTTCTGCAGCGGAGCCGATCTCGGAGGACAAGGACGCGATCGACATCAACTCATATCCATGAACCTGATCCACCAGACGGTCGAAGCTCTCTACTCGATCATGGTTCCGGTCATCGCAAAGGTAAACGGTGTCGCCGCTGGAGCCGGTATGAATATGGCACTGGCCTGTGACTTAATTCTGGCTAGTGACCAGGCTCGGTTCAGTGAAATTTTTGCGCGTCGCGGTTTAAGTGTCGACTTTGGCGGCACTTGGGTCCTCCCCAGACTCATAGGGTTACATCGCGCGAAAGAGTTGGCGTTCTTCGCTGACGTTATTTCTGCTGAACAAGCAGCCGATTTCGGCATCGTCAACAAAGTCGTACCTCATGACCAGTTGGACTCTGAAGCCAAAGATTGGGCTGACCGTCTCGCAGCTGGGCCACCTTTGGCGTTAGCTATGACAAAACGAATGCTGACACTCAACGCCAGCAACGACTTCAAGTCAGCACTAGAAGCGGAAGGAATGGCTCAGACGGTGAACTTCTACACTCAAGACACTAAAGAGGCAGTCGCAGCCTTCTTAGACAAACGCGATCCAAAATTCCAAGGAAGATAATTATTCCTAACGATCGCAGTTCGTTTCCCAAGAGCCACCAAAATGCGCACCGCATTGGAGGACGTGCGAGACTTGCTAAATGCTGGAACTAGTCGGTGTAGGTAATGACGTCGAGGTAGCAATTGAGGCGGCTCGTCGTTTAGACGGGGTCTGTTATTTAGCTGACCCGAATGACGAACGAGACCTGCCATTTCGAACAATGGTCAGGTGTGTCACTGACAGTCCTCAAGATCTTGAGTCAGCAGCCCAAGAGGGCACGTATATCGTATTTGGTCGCGTTATCCGCGAACGAGACGTCGAGACTGAACCCGGAGTCGCCTCACCTGGCGTCACAGCAATTTTTCCTCTGCTGCATCACCCTGACCTTACACACGAGCAGTCCGACGCCCATTGGCGAGACGTTCATGCGTCCTTGGCTCTTCGACATCACCCCGGAATGTGGGACTACACACAACTCAGTGTTGTACGCACTGTGAGCGGTCCTGAAATCGACGGATTCGCGCTCGTGAGTTTTGATTCCCTGGACTCAATGAAGGAACGCTTTTTTGGGGATGACACCGACCGCGATGTCATTTACCAAGACGTCGCCAGCTTTGCCAATCCGAAATCGCCACGCAGAGTCGTATCCACCGAAACTATTTACGGAACCCGTCCACCCACACCGAAAGTTGTGTGGCCACAAGGGTGAAAAATATTGTTGCGCTTTCTGCCCTAGTAATCGCCACAGCCGTATCTCAATCATTTGGACGGTTCACCTACTCGGTTCTCTACATCGAAATTCGTGATGACTTCGGGCTATCAAACACCGCGGCCGGCGGAATCGGGTCGCTGAACCTAGTTGGCTACCTCATTGGTTCTCTGCTGGTCGCTTTGACAATCGGCAACTTCGGTCTCATCAAAACAGCAAAATACGGGCTAGCTGGCGTTGTGATCGGCTTACTTCTACTCAGCTGGTCGCCGAACAGTTTCATTACTCTGTTAGCGCTCTTTCTCACTGGGTTGAGCGCCGCAGGCGTCTGGATCACCACTCCGGCCCTCGCTACCAACCTGCTGGGTCCAGACCGAAAAGGTCTCGCCATCGGATGGGTCACTACCGGAGTGGGATTGGGCTTTTTCGCAGCCTGCGTATTTGACGCCGTTATTACAGACTGGCGATCTGTCTACGGACTCGAAACCATTATCGGATTCGCTGCCCTCGGGTTGTTGGTTCTGACTATTACAACCTCCGAGAACCCGGCTTCCGGCTCTGGTTTAAGCCCCACGGCCCTTAAACAAATACCTGGATGGCTGAACCTTTGCGTGACCTATGGGTTCTTTGCAGTCAGTGTTTCTTTAGCTATGACCTTTTCTGCAGCCTTGCTTGAAGAAGACGCCGGCTTCAAAGAAGGTTCTGCGTCGCTTACATTTGCGTTGATCGGACTCGGCCTGGCTCTGGGTGGGCCAATCATGGGATGGCTGAGCGACCGAATCGGAATGAACTCTGCTCAACTGGTGTCACTTACTTGCCTCACCGTGAGCTGCGCGCTCATCGCTACTGGCCATCCAGTCGCCGCACCCGTCTCGACCCTACTGTTCGGAATGGCCTTCACCGGAGTAGTGGTCAACATCACGGCCAAAGTAAGTAGTCACTTATCAGCAGAAGCATTCGGCGCCGCGTACGCAGTACTCACAATTGTCTTTGGCGCGGGGCTCGCCGTTGGGCCGCAATTAGGGGGAATCATCGCAGATTCCTCAGGCTCTTTTCAGCCCGCGCTCATCTTGGCTTCCTGCTTTGCCGCCGGAAGCCTGTTCTTAACCTTCCTTGACCGTAAGACACCAGCCAATGACGGTTTAGGCGGGGAGTCCTAGACGTTCATGCACTGGAGCTAACGCCTGCAACTCGGGCATGACCTCTCGAGCGAAAAGCTTCATGTTGCGATCGGCTTCCTCATGCTCCATCCCAGCAAAGCTGAATACGCCCATGTAACCGTCCATAAAGGTCTGCTCTTGCAGATTGACGATCTTGTCGTACACCTGCTCGGGAGTTCCCCATAACTGAAGGTCAACGAAGAAATCGGTCATCATTTCTAAACCACCAGGAGCTTTCAGTCGATCATACATTTGACCGTGATGCTCATAGCCGGGGGTCTCTTTCAGGTGGGGCTTGTCGAATTCATAGTGATCAATAATGGTGTCCCAGTATCCGCCAATAAATTCTCGTGCCTTCTCTTCAGCACGGTCAGCATTTTCGTCAACAAAGGTCCATCCCGCCACCATCGGAGATGGTGGTTCCTCTCCATTGGCATCGCGATAAACGTCTCGGTAGTCCTGAAGTTCTTGGCGAACCGCTTTCCACGGTTTTTGGGGAACTATCAAGATCCCCACACCCATCTCAGCCATGATGCGGGCCGAATCTGGTGAGACTGCCGCAGCGTAGGCTCGTCCTCGCATCGACTTGAGCGGTCGTGGTCGAATATCAACTCGTGGTTGATCTATGACTTCGCCGTGATATTCCGCGTAGCCGTTTTCCATCGCGTTAAGAACCATCTCGGTTGACTCTTTGAAACGAAGTCGAGCTGAGGCCATCTCCGTGCGAAATCCGTCAAATTCGACCTTGCCTGTGCCTCTCCCCAACCCAAGAATCAGGCGACCATCTGACAGGTTGTCCAACATTGATATCTGCTCGATAACCCTCAACGGGTCGTGCCAAGGCAAAACACAGACCATCGAACCCAACTGGATCGATTGTGTGGCCCCGGCCATATAAGTCAAAAACTGCAGCACATCTGGACACATGGTGTAACTGGTGAAGTGATGTTCGACGCTCCAAACAGAATCGAATCCAAGACCTTCGGCTTGCAACGCCAACGCTAGATCCTGTTGGTAAACCTGCTGGTCTGGGAGTCGCTCTCCCGGATTTTGGAATATTACGCTCATTCCTACATGCATTACGTTCTCCAGCCGTCGTGGTCATCTACCTGAACACTCCTAGGTTATTCGATATTGACCCGTCCAATCAGTGCATTCCACTCCTGCATCTCTCTAACGTCCTCAAAGTCAATATTCGAGAATGCCGACCGGAGACGCGAAACTTGGCCCGGTGACACCCCACTAAGCCCGAGCCATCCACCTGGCGCTATGCGGGCGACGAGTTCACCAGCCAATCGGCGCAGAATATCGTCATGAATATTGGCAACGACCACGTCGTATTTATCTTTGACGTCGCTCAATTGGATCGATGAAAATTGAACCCTGTCAGCAACTCGATTTCTGCGAGCATTTGCCTGCGCTGCCAACAAGCCGGCCTCATTAACGTCGATTCCGAAAGCAGTCTGCGCCCCAAAGCAAACTGAGGCCACGGCCAAAACACCAGACCCACATCCCACATCCAACACCGATTCGCCTCCCTTGATGCGGATGGCCAGTTCCTCTAATAAGAGCCGAGTGGAAGGGTGATCTCCCGTACCGAACCCTAAACCGGGATCTATTTCAACAACCGTTTCAGCATCAGAAGCCACCCACGGAAAACAAACTTCAGCCGCCTTGCCGACTGGGGTTGGTCGATTCCAATTATTCCACGCTACTGCTCGGTCTGAGTCGGGTGGGCCTGCTACTGCAGAATGCTCATTGCCTCTTAATTCAGCGACCAAACTTCTAGCCACTTCTTCGCTCTCAACCTCATAGGTCGCGACCCAACGATTACTTCGAAGAAGTGTCCAGGTTCCTGACCCAAGAATCTTCTCAACGTCAATCCGCGTCGCGCCATCCGCTGCAACAACTACTGAACCACTCATCCCTCAAGCGATAACGCTCGTCGTCGCGATTCGATTGACTGGCCGGCGGCTTGTCGTGACTCATTGGCAGCTGACTCAAAAATTCCCTTTGCCATTAACGAAGATTCAGCGGCTCTCCGGTCCAAATAAATCGAAGCTCGAATCTCGTGCACGTCCTTCGCGTTGGGTGCCGCATCGCTCGCCATGTCGATCAAGTGGCATGCGACCCTAAACTCTCCAGCATCTGCCAAATGCCGTGCCCGTTCGGCAAGAACAGAAACTCCGCCTGCCAATTCAGATATCTCAGTTGCGAACACAGAATCTGCGGCCGGTTTGAGATGTGAGGGTTTGCCGTCCCACCATCCGCCATACAGCCTCCAGATGTTACGAATAACAAATTCTGGTTCATCGTAAAGCGGCCGCAGGTAAGGCAGCTCAAGCAGTTCTGGGTTGACTTCGACCGACGAGACAATGTCGTTAAGAGTCGCTCCGGAGTTCATCGCAGAAACAACATCTTCAACGAGTTGCTCCAGAGTAGAAGCAACTATTTCCAAACAGGAAAGAATGCGTTTGTGGCCCGAGATGGGGAGCCCATGCGCGGGCACGAACAATTCGACATCTGTAGCCATCATTTCGCGCAGCGAACGAGCCCATTCCAACGGGTACCTTTGAACCTTTTGCGGGTTACCACAGTTAGGAAAATTCCATATGAACTGATCACCCGCTGAAATCATTTTGTGTTGCGGCAGCCAGGTCCAAGTGTGGTCATCGGTTTCTCCCATCGCATGATGAAGCTCTAGTGCCACCCCGCCAACAGATGCAGTCATACCTTGGTCGTACTCGACTGTGACATCAAGGGTTCCATCGGGAACGAAAGGCCGCTGTCCTGCTGATCCTTCGAGGGCTGAGACCGGCAAACCACCAAATTGTCGTGCGTTGATGACTTTGTTGTAACCGTTGGTAGCTCTGTAACGATCCAGTCGTCGCGGCAGGTTCTCGTGACCGATCACCGTGGGGGGCTCGTGTCCCGATTGTTCCGCCTCCGCCGCAATTGCGCTACTTCCACCGACATGATCTATATGACCATGGGTGTAGATGAGGGTATGGATTCGTTCTCTACTCCAGCCTCTCAAACTTTCGAGTACTCGAGTTCCGCTGGCGGGGCCACTTGAATCGAAAGCAATAAGACCTTCGTCGGTGCGAATGACCACTACATGACTGAACGCTTCGATGAGGACGACGTCATCGGCGAGTTCGCTTAGTTCATGAGAAACACGATTGGGAGGGCCGTCGATCCGACCGGAATCAATGAAGCGGGTGGAAAGGTCTAGAACGTGCTCGGCCATCTAGCCAAACTAGATGATGCACGATGCGTATCGGGTCACTCGAAGTGTCGTTCATCCCACCATGGAAAAAATTCAGGCATATCTTCACTGGTTTTCAGAGTGAAGTCTGGGGCTCGCTTCTCTAAGAAAGAAACAACTCCCTCATGAGCATCAGCTCCTTGCCCTAGGTGAAAAATGCCCCGGCTGTCGACTTTGTGAGCTTCCATTGGATGATCGGCTCCGAGCATCCGCCACATCATGTGTCTAATCATCGTCACAGAAATCGCGGAGGTATTGGTAGCTATTTCCGAAGCAATGGCTTGCGCTGCGGGCATCAGATCTTCAGGTTCGTGAATACTACGAACGAGACCTCCTTCAAGCGCTTCTTCCGCGTCGAATACTTTCCCGCTATATGCCCACTCAAGAGCTTTGCTAACACCAACCACTCGCGGCAAGAAATACGAGGAGCAGGCTTCGGGAACTATCCCACGACGGCTGAAAACAAACCCGATTCGCGCAGCAGTCGACGCCAAACGAATATCCATGGGCAAAGTCATCGTGACTCCAACTCCCACGGCGGGGCCATTGATCGCCGCGATTATTGGTTTGTTGAATTCGTAAAGTCGCAGGGAAAGGAGGCCACCACCGTCACGCAGCCAAGCGTTATCGCCACCTTGACGGCCTTCATTCGAGGCTCGTTCAGTCTTGGCGTCTTCAGTTTGGCTGTCGTAGTCAAATGTTTCAGCACCCTTCTCTAGGTCAGCGCCAGCACAAAAACCGCGACCTTCGCCGGTAACAATTACAACTCGAATTTCGTCATCGGAATCGGCATGGTCAAGTGCCTCAAGAAACTCTCGCTGCATCTGGCTGTTAAACGCGTTCAGGCGCTCTGGCCGATTCATCGTCAAGGTAAGGGTGTGATCAGCTATTTCGTAGTGGAGGGTTTTGAATTCTGGCATTGATTTCCTTTAGGCGGTCACGAGGTCACGGCAACGTCGAACACTGTAACTCGCTGGGTCATCGAGCGAGCCAGTTGCCATCAACCAAATCTGTAAGACCTCCGTCTTCCCCGCCGTACTGGTAGGCGTAGACCTGCACCCCCGTGGCTGTGACAGCAGCTATTCGGTGATACATACCTTCTACGGCACCTTCAATTTCGTCTAGCAGCGACAGGGCCTCGTGCAGTCGTGCTGGGTCAAGTCGAAATCGAACTCCGTGGATGACTCCGACGCGATCAAAGAACGCAGCGGGATAACCCAGCCCGGTGTCATAGAGCCGTCCAGCAATTTGGTCCGGTTCGTGCGCAACCACGAACGGCGCCAAGAACTGCCATCGTTCTTGACCAGGCAGCAAGGTGCCATAGCAAAAGACTTGGTCAATTTCGGGACCCCTGTCAGACATCCAGGAAGCGTCCAGCAGCGAAAGCTGAACCCAATGCACCCACGATCACTCCCATTAAAACAGTGGCAATAGTCGCGGTAGTGAATTGCGCTGAAGTGACCGTAAACGAACGAAAGAAGGCCAAGATTTCAGATCGACCAAAAAGCTCTTCGACATGGTTTCGCAGTACGCCGGCTGCTACAGCTCCCACAAGTCCACCAGCAAGGCCATGCAACATGCCTTCAAGAATAAACGGCAGGCGAATAAAACTATTCGTTGCGCCAACTAGCTTCATCACTTCGATTTCTCGACGTCGCGCAAACATCGCGACGCGGATCATGTTGAAAATCAGCATGGCGCTCGCTGCTGCAAGCACGA
>SGYJ01000100.1 GCA_004214275.1 Acidimicrobiales bacterium
AGTCCATTTTGAAAATTAGACACTAGATGTTCTGGTTCTCCGTTTAAGGAGAGGTTCGGCAAACGAGTCAGGGCTTGATTGAAGATCGCAGTCATCTGGATGCGAGCGAGGTGGGCACCCAGACAGAAATGTGGGCCAGCTCCAAATGTGACATGGTCATTCGGGTTTCTCTCAATATCGAATTTGTCCGGATCTTCGAACACCCGTGGATCACGATTCGCTGCAGCGTGGTAGACGACCACTTTGTCGCCCTTACGGATCTTCGCCCCTCCTAGGTCAATGTCTTGAGTAGCGGTCCTCCGAAAATGAATGACTGGAGGCGAGTAACGCAGCATCTCCTCAATTGCGGATGGGAGGAGTTCTTGTCGTTCAATTAACTTCTCCATCTGGCGTGGGTGTTCCAGGAGTGCGAGCATGCCTCCAGGGATGCCATTTCTTAAAGTTTCGTTTCCTGCTACCGCAAACAGGAAAAACATGGTTTCAAACTCTTCTGTGGTGATGGCTCCTTGTTCGTCGCCAGTTGCAAGTAAAATTGACACCACATCGTCGCCAGGGTGTTGTCTTCGATATTGGGCAAGTTCGCCTGCGTAGAAGTACATGTCAGCCAGTCCTTCCCGAGATCGTGGGTCTGGCATGCGGCCGTCCTCATCGGATCTGATTTGATCTCTGATACCTCGCGCCTTTTGTGCCATTTCAGTGCCGGTTTCCGGGTCGAACTGGTCGGAAGTGGAGTATTCGGAGTCTTGATATCCGATCACCCGGTTACTCCAATCGAACAACAACATTCGGTCTTGTTCGGGAACTCCCATGATCTCGGCGAGAGTCATTAGCGGTAATTCGGCTGCTTCTCTAGCGAAATCTGCGTAGCCGGTCGATGCCACTCTGTCCACTATCAATTTGGCTCGTTCGCTAATGCCATCTTCGAGTTTCACCACAGCTCTGGGAGTGAACGACCTAGTCAATAGCCGTCGAAGTCGGGTGTGGCTAGGTGGATCTTGGTTCAACATCATCCGCTGCACGAAGGCGAGCATGTCTGACGTTCCTGGGTCTCGGATTTGGGTGGCACCTTGGTGTGATGAGAATATGGCTGGGTCGCGCAACACTCGGTTGACTAATTCGTGTGTGAGGACAGCCCAATATCCGGGACCTTGTTCCCATCCCATGACCGATGGTTCTTCGATCCAGTGAATCGGAGCGGCTTCTCTCATTGTCGCCATTAACTCATAGGGGACACCATCAACATAGGTAGCTGGGTCGAACAATCGGGCACTTTCCATATGTCTGTTATTACCACGACTTGTGCTCACCCTGACTTGGGTTCGTTCGAGATAGTTGGTGGAGCGCTATTTGGCTGGCACCCTGTTGGGATGGATAGTTCCCAACCTGGCGGCGGCGATGGTCGCAGACGTCCCGGGTTCTGGCGGCTATTTCGTCAATTCACATCGAACGTGTCTGACCACCACACTCTCTTGGCGGCCGCTGGAGTCGCTTATTTCTTTGCTCTGGCTTTAGTCCCTGCTGTGGTGGCTGTTGTGTCCATTTATGGTTTAGTAGCCGAGCCTCATGAAGTAGCTGAACAACTTGAGCCACTCACCAATGCCCTTCCAAGCGAAGCTGGAAAACTGGTCGTCACTCAACTGCGAGGTGTCACTTCGATTGGGGAAGGACGCGTCGGTATCAGCTTGGCTATAGGTTTGTTCGGTTTGTTGTGGCTTGTGTCAAATGCCTTTAATTCTTCTGTTATGGCCATCCGAATCGCGCACGCTAGAAGAAGTCCTCATAACTGGGTACAGGGACGCATTTTTGCTTTGAAGCTCTCCATCGTCGCGATGGTTGTTACCACTGTGGTGATTTGGGCTGTTATAGCTTTTCCAAGGACACTTGAAGCGGTTGGGTTTGCTGATGGTGCTCGTCCTTGGTTGGAGGTTGCGCGTTGGCCTCTCGTGCTGGTGCTCGCCTCTATGTCACTGGGCTGGATATACCGAATGGTTGTTGGTCCTTCGGCACGGATTCGGGCGCGAGTTGTCGCTGTGGTTATCGGCGGTCTGATATGGATTGGGGGCACTTTCGGAATGAGCGTCGCGGCCGCCTCCGCTGACCAGTTGCAGGCGACTTTCGGGTCGTTGGGTGCGGTCGCTGTGTTGCTTATTTGGTTGTATCTGTCTGCTTCGTCGATGTTGCTCGCTGCCGAAGCGGAGTCTGTCTTAGTTGATGCTTGGGGCCAAGTCCCGGTTCGGGGGGTCGGGCGGAGTGGCCAGCACGAAGAACGCCATGCCGAGCGCAGCGAGAACAGCCAGGACGACGAAACCTAATCGGTAGCTTCCGGTCATGTCAGCTAGCACTCCTGCAATGATCGGTCCGAAGACGGTTCCTAACATGACGATTAGCGAGCTCAGTCCCATTATGAATCCGAAGGATGAAGCCCCGAAATAGTCTGCTCGGAGAGCCTGCATAAGTGGGCCTCTAGCGCCCCACGCTAAACCGTGTAGCACGACAAACACTCCGATCATCCATCCTCGTTGGGTGAAAGCGAGCACAAGGATCCCACCGGCGTGGCCGAACATCGCTACCGACGCTATTAGACGTTTGTTGACCTTATCTCCGAGAGCGCCGCCGATTGTCATGCCGACTATTTGCATGATTGGCAACGCAGCACAAACGTAACTCGCTTGCTGTAACGAATATCCGCGCTCAGAAGTAAGGAACAGAGCTAGATGGGCCATTACGGCACCCACGACAAATAAGGCGCTCATGTGACCTAACGAAATCATCCAAAAGGCGCGGGTTCGAATCGCTTCTTTGGCGGTGAAGTCGACCGAGGTGAGTCCTTCTGCAGCCGGGGTCTCCGCTGTGTCTTCGGGAGGTATTCCATCAACTATTTGTCCGTAATCGGCCGGGTAACCATCGAGGTATCGAGCGAAGAAATAGACGGCTATGCCTGCCACTACGCCCGATACAGAGGCCGTAGTCCGCCAGCCATTCGCGTTCATTGACCACACCACTATGGGGACTGCTAATCCTCCTGCCGCAAAACCTAAGCTTCCGGTCGCTAGGGCGCGGGCGCGTCGGCGCTCAAACCATCGGACTATTGCGACTGTGACGGTGAGAAAGCCGCTTAGCCCGGCGCCAATCGCTATCAAAAGGAAAGACGCGAAGAATTCCCACAGGCTTTGTATACGACTGAACCAAACAAATCCGGCGATTAGAAAGAACGAACCTATTCTGGCGATCCGCTTGGGACCGTACCGATCTAGCAGCCAGCCTTGGAGCGGTCCTAGCAACGCTGATTCGAATCGGTTTACTGAAAAAGCTGCTGATAGAACGGACTTACTCCACCCGAATTGTCGTTCAAGGACCACGAGGTAACTTCCCATGGCTTGCATGATGAGGGCACTTTGTATGAACTGAATCACGATGCCGGCGTTAACAACCTTCCAGCCTCGGAAGGGTGATCGGTGGGCGGGCATCGCTATATGGTGCCATTGCGCAGCTAGTTTCGCTGCATTAGCACTGCCGAAAAGCAATGGACTGGTAGTGACCGACTGTTCGACTAGGTGGTGGGTCACTCGTTGTTGATTGCTAGTCAGTTGTCATCCGCAATTACTATTGACCTGATGACCTTTGAGAATCCAACTCTTGTCCTGCTTCATGGGCTCGGCGCAACTGGCCATGTCTGGGACTCCTTCATAGAAACCGCGAATTGGTCTGGACGAGTCATCGCCCCCGATTTACCTGGTCATGGTGCTGCTGCCTGGGCTGATTCCTATTCGTTCGGAGCTATGGCATCCGATGTAAGTGATTTGCTTGAAGTCGATGAGCCTTATGTGGTTCTCGGACATTCGATGGGCGGCGGAGTTGGCGCGGCTTTATCAACGGGCTTTTTCGGTACTGCACCGTTGGCGTTGGGAACTATCGGAGTGAAGTTGGTGTGGACTGAGGACGAATTAAACAAACTTCCTGAGATTGCGGCAAAACCATCAAGATTTTTCGATGACCGGGCTGAGGCTGCCGATTGGTTCTTAAAACTTTCGGGGCTCTTGGGTGTAGTGGAGGCGGGTAGCCCTCTCGTCGAATCAGGCATTGTGCAAGACCAGGCTGGGTGGCGAGTCTGCCAAGACCCGAAAAGTATTTTGGTAGTTGAGGGTTCACCACCATTCAGCCAAATTTTTGATGGGCTTTTGTCACCCGTATACATGGCACTAGGCGAACATGACGCTCTCGTATCACCCGATGACCATGCGGAGATGCCTACGGGCATTCCTCATGTTTTCGGAGGTTTGGGTCACAACGTCATGGTTGAGGATCCTGATGTTGTGTGGAGTTGGTTTTCTAACGTCGCGTCCCTTGTCTAATTTCGCTTTCCGCTCACCGATATCGCCGCCAGTGCAAACGTGCCGAACATGAGAAGGGTGTGCACGGTTTTGAACCCGAGGGTCCGCTGAGAGTCGAAGAGGATCCCGCCGCCCCGGATGATCCAAAATCCTATGGACCAAATTACTAATAACCGAAGCCATGTCCGGCTATTGGCGCCGCGCATCATATGGAAAAGCACAACTGATGCAAGTGTCAGGAAAATCGCTGCGGCTAGCAATCGCCATGCAACCTCTGCACCATTTAGTTGGTCGTTGAGCAGCACGGTCCTGGATCGAGACACCCATAAGGTGAACGTCCAAGCTAATAGCGGAACTACCCGCCATTTGGTGGGAATCAACCCTCCTCGAGGGGTAGCTCACCAGCAATACGAATTAGTTCGCCTCCATCAATGGCCAAGGTATTACCGGTCATCCAAGACGCACCGGCGGAGAGATAGAGAGCGGCTTCTCCAATATCTTCCGGTTCTCCTAAACGTCGAAGCGGCAACATGTCGGAGATCATCTGTCCGCGTGGGCCGTCCCATAAGACTTTGGCGAAATCCGTGCGGATGAGACCTGGAGCTATGCAATTCACTCTCACCTTTGGTCCGAGCTCTGCAGCTAATTGTCTCGTCATATGCATGAGGGCATCTTTAAACATGCAATAGACACCCAAGGCTTCACTGGTCGTGAATCCACCTACAGAAGCGATGTTGATCACAGAACCACCGTTTTCTTGCATCCACTTTTGCCATGCCGTTTGAGTCCACTGCAACGGTGCTCGGAGGTTTACTTCATAGGTTTTATCTAAACGAGGGACGTCGCAGTCGATCATGGGTCCAGCCCATGGGTTTGTCGCAGCGTTGTTCACCAAGATGTCAATTGCCCCGAAACGTTCGATAGTTCCATCGATAACTCGGTCAGCTTCTTCGAGTTGGCCTATGTGAGACGCGATGTAATCACTATCGCCCCCGATGTCGACCAAAGCGGCCTCGCACTTATCAGCTTTGCGGCTGGTAATCATTACTTGAGCACCTGCATCGGCGAATGCTTTAGCGATTCCTTTGCCTATCCCTGCAGAGCCACCCGTTACAAGCGCTGTTTTCCCGTCAAGTCGTAAATCCATGTTGCATTCCCCCTAGCCGTTGCGGTCAATTTTTTCCGATTTCGTTCCACGGTCCACTATCAGCCCGTGGCTCGCGGGGCAGACCTAGTACACGGTCCCCCACGATATTTCGTTGCACTTCTGATGTACCAGCGTAAATAGTTCCAGGTCGCGCTCCAAGCATTGTTTGGACCCAAGCCAGACTGGAAAAAGAGGCGCCGATTGCGTCTGTCTGGATACCGTGGGCGGCTTCGCTCCCATTGGGTGTCATGGCGTCCGCTCCGAGGATGTGCATGGTTCTCTCGGTGAACCACGTGTGATATTCGCTCCAAAGCAATTTGTGTAAGGAGGACTCGGGGCCTGGCGGGTTCCCAGCGAGCACTGATGTGACTTGACGTTGTCCCATCCATTTCATGATCTCGACTTTGCTGTGGGCGCGGGCGAGGTCTTGTCGCATCATGGGATCTTTTGTGGCTCCTCGTTCCTCGGCAACCGTGCAGACTCTTTCAAACTCATCTCGGAATCGCACTGCGTCGGTGGTAGCACCGTGGCCTCTTTCAAAACCAAGCAATACGTTCGCTACTCGCCATCCGTCATTCACGTCACCTACGACGTTGTCTTTAGGAGCTTTTGCATCGGAGAAAAACACTTCGTTGAAGTCATGTCGGTTGCTGATGTTGATAATGGGCCGACATTCGACCCCTTCCTGGTCCATGGGAACC
>SGYJ01000101.1 GCA_004214275.1 Acidimicrobiales bacterium
ATGCCCCGAACTCGGGAGCTTTTCATTTCCGAAGATCAGATAAATGACCCATTGGCATCTCCTCTCGAAGCTGATCTGGGTGGTCTTCCCCCACTGTTGATCCAAGTCGGCGATGAAGAAGTTCTTTTGTCTGACAGCGAACGATTTAATGAAAAGGCCGCAGCGTCTGGTGTTGACGTTGAATTGCGAGTTTGGCCGGAAATGTTTCATGTTTGGCACACGTGTGTCGGACTATTTGAAGAGGCAAGTGCGGCGATCGATGAGATGACTCAGTTCATTTGGGCGAAGACCGACAATTAGAAGTTAAGGATCGTTGTTCAGTCGAGTACCTATTCGGGCGGCGTAGTGCGAATCACGCCGGTTTCAAGCAGCATTTCGTAGTGAGATGTCTCAATCTCTGCCAAGTCGAGGGCGGCATAGTCGTTGTGTTCGCCCATGGTGGCAGCGTGCCGGCGCATGGTGGCTGGAGTCAGCGAAAGCCGGGCGGCAAATCTCGGCCAGACATGGGTACCTGCTTCAGGGTGTACTAGTGGAACGAAGAATTCGACGCTCTCTAATTGAGGGTCGTTGACTACATCTCCGGCGTCATGAACTGCGCCTGCTGGAACTCCGGCCTCTTGGAGAGCCTTCATGAGGGAGCGGTCCTCGTGTTGTGCGGTGAACGATGAGAGCCGTTGATCGATCTCGTCGTGACGTTGCCACCTTTCCTTCACACCGAGGTGGTGGAGATCTGCCCAGCCGATCACGTCGCAAAGATTTTTCCATGATGCGTCGTCGATGACAGATATAGCTATCCAGCGGTCAGGTCCGCTGCATTGATAGACGCCTTGGGGGGCGCGTCCTGGGCGTCGATTTCCCCACCTTTGTGGGGCTTGGTTGATTTGAGCGGCGACAACGTGTTGTCCGATCATATTTATCGCTGTCTCCGCTTGAGCTACTTCAACAGTTTGGCCAGCCAAACCACAGCACTGTCTGTCGAGTAAGGCAACCAAGGTGGCCGCAGCGGCATGAAGTCCAGCGGTTGGGTCAGGCCATGCAATTCCGCACTTCCATGGAATTTCATCTTGGTAGCCGGTGAGCCATGTGTGGCCGGCGTGACCGTCGATAGTCGGTCCGTAGGCAACCCAATCCTTATTGGGTCCCGATCTTCCGTATCCGGGCATCGTTATATAAGTCAGATCCGGATTGTGCTGTCGAAGGGTAACTTCGTCCAAGCCAAGGTTGGGCATCACTCTCGGCGCGAAGTTTTCAATTACGACATCTACTTTGGGAAGCATCCGAACAAAAAAGTCTCTTCCTTCGTTTTTGTCGAGTTCGACCACGGTTGAAAGTTTGTTGTTCGCGTACTTGTTGTGGAAACCGCTTCTATTCCAGGGCTGCTCCCCTGCGTCATCATTTGGAAAGTAATGGGTCGAGTCGACATAGCTTTGCGGGACTTCGCGCGGTGTTCGAGTCCAGGGGACTTCTGCCATGAGAACTTCTGCACCTAAATCAGCGAGGATTCGTGCCGCTAGGGGCCCTGCCCATACTCGGGTCATGTCCAACATCCGGAATCCGGTTAAGGGTCCGTCGGTGAGTTCGTCCAAAGACTCGTTGCCTGATGGAAATGTCCCGGCCCGATTTTTGGGCCCGATTTGCCAATCATGTTGGCTCATTTGAAATGGGGGTCCAGGAATTTGAATTCCGGGGCTACCTGATTGCCAGAAATCTCGTTCTTGAAGGTGCGGATCGTTGAATAAATCATCAACTGTCGATATCGGCGCGACGGGTAGTCGTAGAGCTTGGAACAGCTCCACTAACTGGTCTCGTTGCTGTGTCTTTAAGAAGGGAATTAGTTCAGCATCAAGAAGTTCTTGGTTGGTCATGACGTCGTAGATCGTTTCAACGTCGTCGCGTTCCAACAACCCTGTCAGGCCAGCGACCTCCAATAACCGTTCCATCTGGTCACTTTGGGCGATTGCTATCCCAACCCAACCATCAGCACACTCGTATGCACCGATTGGGGTTCCGGGTCCGCTGTATCGGTTTCCCATGCGATTCAAAATTTCTTCATTGTGGGTATATCGGAGCAGGCTGAACTGGTGCAGAGCCGCTATGACTTCTTGGTGTGAGGTTTCAACAACTTGGCCATGACCGGTTCGAGCGAGTGTCATGAGTGCTGCGAGCGCTCCGATGAATCCAGTAACTCCGGCTGCCATGTGGACGATGTCGGGAACACCGTTGATTGGTTCCCTTTGAGGGTCTCCGCTGAGTCTGAGATGCCCGGCTATAGCGGCGTCAACGAGGTCTGTGGACTTCCAATTCGCGTAAGGCCCCTGAGAGGCAAACGGTGAAATCCGGAGGACTATTTGTCGAGAATGTTCGGGTTCAAATGGTATCTCCAGGGGGCCGTTGCTCGATGATTGGATGATGACGTCTGCTTGCGCAGCCACATCGACATCACTGATGTGTTTGGACCCGTCGAAGAACGGATTAGCCACTGAATCGTGACCGTTTCGGCTTACATGAACTTCGCTGCCGTAATCGGCGAATAATTTTCCAGCGTACGCGCCGGCTACGGAGTCACCGATTTCCATTACAAGAAGAGATTCCAGTGCCGTTTGAGTCACGGGATGACTCCCGTTTCCTTCATTTCAATGATGCGATCCCAGTCGATACCTAATTCGTTGAGAACGAGTTCCGTGTCTTGTCCAAGAGAGGGGGCGCCAGATGTAACCTCCCAGTCCGTTACCGAGAAATCGACGGGGGATGCAACCATTTCGACGGTCTCATCATCGCCTGTATCTACCTGCACCCAACAGCCTGCTGCCCTGCTTTGAGGGTCTGTCAACAATTCGAGACTGGATTGGACGGGGGCCCACCAAACATTATTTTGATCAAAGATTCGTCCCCACTCATCGCGTTCCTTTGTTTCGAGGATTGCGTCTATCTGAGCGGTGAGAGCTGACGAATTTTCCATACGAGTTTCGATGCTCGAGAACCGTTGATCCTCTAACCATTCTGAAACACCTAACGCTGCAATTACTTGGGGCCAATGTCTGTCCCCTTCAAGACCGAGCATCCATAGCCACTTGCTGTCAGAACATTTGTAACAATTGATGAGTGGGTTCGGTTGTTCATTACGGCTTCTAACCACGACATCTTCGCCGGTCGCTGCTGTGACGTTGTGGTCCCAGCCCATCATGTATGTTCCGATCCGCATTAATGAGGTTTCGACTAGCTGACCCTCACCTGTTTTTTCACGATGGAATAGTGCTGCCGATATTCCCGCTGCAGATGCTAAGCCGGTCATATGGTCTCCCATCCCTCCGCGTTGCACGGGAGGGCTGTCTTGTCCGGAGCTCAAGGCATGAGCAATTCCTGACCGCGACCAGAAAGCTCCAATGTCGTATGCCTGGCGGTTAGCTTCTTCTCCGCGAAGCGACATACCTGTAACGCTTGCGTAGACAAGTTTTGGGTAGCGGTTACACAGTGTTTGGTGGTCCAAACCAAGACGTTCAAGGCCTGCTGGGCGATAGTTCGTTAAGAAAACGTCTGCTGTCTCCAGGAGGCGGTGCATGACTTCCATTCCTGGGGAACTTCGTAGGTTCATCGCGACACTTCGTTTACCTCTGTTATCTAACTCAAAGGGCGGATTGCTGTCTCCGGCAAACAGCCATTCGAGTCCCCGGAACGGGTCTCCTTCATGAGGTTCGACTTTTATGACCTCGGCTCCCCAGTCAGCAAGTATTCCGCCACAAGCGGGACCCGCTACCCAAAGTCCTAGTTCTACGACACGTACTCCATGCATAGGCCCTGACATTCAGCCACTCTCCTCCCTGCAGCGGGATCGTAGTCAGTTCAAACCATCGAGGGATTCGTAACCTGATGGCGTTACTCGTACGAGCAAGTCGGTTGGGAGCCCTGGAACTATCGGTGACACGACCGTCATAGCTTCTGCGTCAATTTCGGAGATGGCTTCCTGGTTTTGTAGGGGCCGTGTTGTCGCAACGTGAATCCACTCGTCAGGGTCTACTGGAACGACTGGTGAGTCAGATGAGAGGGTCACACTGATGTCTCGTTCAACGAGCGACGACAACGGCCATAGCCATGCCTGTTCTGTTGGCGATACATCTTCAAGGTATTTATCTAAGCGTCGGGTCAGGAACGAGGGTTGAGTACACACTGAGGCTCCGAGTTGCGCCACTCGGTCAAGTTGTTCGGGCATTGCGAGTGAGCAGTGTTCGAGCCGGTCGGTTGTTGACGGTGGTGGCGGCGATGTTTCAAGCGCGAGCAATGTTTCATCGAGCATGTCGATATCCATCACGTGGACCGCTACGGGAAAGCCGGCCCGGTGGGCTGTAGCAACCATTTTGGTGAGGTCTTCTTGGAGGCCTACATCGGGCATCACTTTTGCGTGACCTATTTCAATGCCTTTGTACGTTTCGCCGAAACGTAGATCGCCTAACCGATCTGCTCCAATCATCGCTGTGATGTGAGGACCACCGCACTCTTTGCTTATGTCGGCCAAAACATCTAATGAGCCTTGATCATTGGTGTGGGTTGCGTCGGTAACAGCGACCACACCCATCTCCCGCCACTCTGCAAAAACCTTGACGGCGATCCGTTTCAGCTCTCCGATGTCCAGCTTCGGCACTCGACTGAGCGCATCTTGTCGCTCAACGAGTACTCCGTCCGGGGCGCCTTTAATCTTCAAAAGTTCCGCTGCTGCACTATTGACAACAGCGACGTGCCCTGAACGATCATGAATCACTGCAGGGGTCCCTAAGGTCACTTGATCGAGGTCGGACCTGGTGGGGTGACGCTTCTCTTTTAAGAAGGTTGGTTCATAACCCCACCCACGCATCCAGCCGTTGTTCCCCGCTGAGCGAGGTTCAAGGAGTTGAAGCAGCTCATCGATAGACGTCGCGTTCGACAAGTCAATTGAACAGTGGCTTGCCAGGGTGGAAAGGAGGTGAAGATGATCATCTCGCCAGCCTGGCTGGAGAATCTCATCTGATCCGAGTTCGATAATCTCGTCCACCTCGTCAACGCTGGACTCGATTTCACAGACCGTTCCGTCGCGTACCAATAAATTTGTCGCCACCGACCGGTTCTTATCGAAGGTGTGGACCTTTCCTCTCACGAGGAGCGAGGCCATCGGCTTTAGATACCTAGTTCTTCGAGCAAAGGAATCAGGTCTCTCCTCAGAAGTTTGCCTGTGGAGGTACGAGGCAGCTCTTCCATCAAGTGCACCGCTTCCGGTCTCTTGAAGGGGGCAAGTTTTTCTTTAGCGAACGCGACCAGTTCCTCGGCAGTCACTCCGCTCCCCTCGCGGATCACAGCTGCTGCCACAACACGCTCGCCCCATTCCTCAGAAGCTACGCCTACAACTGCGCATTCGAGAACAGCACTATTTTCATAGAGAATTGCTTCAACTTCGTCGGGAGACACATTCTCGCCACCCCGAATGATCATGTCTCCAGTGCGCCCACCTAGAAACAGGTAGTCATCTTCGTCGAGGTACCCGAGGTCTCCGGTGTGCACCCATCCTTCGTCGTCCACCGTGACACGCGTTTTCTCTTCATTGCCCCAATATCCGTCCATCGCCCGGAAAGTTCGGAGCTGCACTTCTCCGAGAGTTCCAGCCTCGACTGGGTTCCCATCTTCGTCGACGACTCTTACTTCGACGTCATCGAGCACCTGGCCGACCGAAGAAAGACGCTTCAACGTCAACGCTTGTTCTTCTTCTGTCCCCTCGACCCGGTGATCGTCAGGATCAAGCACAGCAACAGTCGAAGTGGTTTCTGTTTGGCCATAAGCACCAGCGAACGAGACGTTGGATGGAAATTCGCCGATCGCCCTGCGAATCACAGAAGGCGGCATTGGTGCCGCTCCATATGTGATCGCTTCCATACCGCTGAACGCTTCGGGTGTGAAGTTCTCTGCTTCCATTACCCGACCCAACATCGTGGGGACAAGAAATGCATGCGTCACTGCATGTTTTTGGACGGTGTCGATCCACGCTGAAGCTTCGAACTGAGGCAACAATACGACCACACGACCGCTGTATAGAGCGTTCAACATCGAGGTGACACCGGCTATGTGATACAGCGGCGCGGCAAGAGCCATTCTG
>SGYJ01000102.1 GCA_004214275.1 Acidimicrobiales bacterium
GGTCCGACCCTGAGGGCCGGAATCTGTTTGGGGCGAAGGTAACTATTCTCGGTGGTGGCGGGATTACTGAAGAGCTCTTGCCGCTTCTGGCGCCGTTTCGCTGTGAGGTAACAGTCGTTCGGAATCAAGTACTTCCGATAGAGGGCGCAGATCAAGTAGTTGATTCCAGTGATCTCCATGATGTCCTACCGGGGTCAGATCTTCTCGTTCTCGCCCTCGCATTGACCCCTGAGACCACTGGAATCATCGGCAAGCAGGAACTCGCTCTACTCCCTGAGCATGCGTGGATAGTGAATGTCGCTCGGGGCGGTCACATTGTGACTGGCGATCTGGTTGAAGCATTACAGGAAGGGGTAATCGGAGGCGCTGCTCTTGATGTCACCGACCCAGAACCTCTGCCCGACGACCACCCACTTTGGGGATTTGAGAATTGCATCATTACTCCACACATCGGGAATACCCCAGAGATGGGCCTTCCGCTACTCGCCCAGCGAGTAAGCGACAACATACGGAGACGAATAGCTGGTTCGGCGCTTATAGGTCCGGTGGATGTCGATCGAGGTTATTAGTAATCAAGCTCGGAGACTAGCTGGATGGGCGTTCTCCACCGCTTCGATGCAACGTTGACGCACTACCCCGACTTCCTCGTCAGTCAACGTCTTGTCTTTGGCTTGAAGCCGCATAGAAAACGCCAACGAACGCACCCCTTCATCTAGCTGGCCGCTACGAAAAACATCGAATAGATGCAGCGACTGAAGCTCTTCGCCTGCGGCCTTCCTTAGGGTCATCTCTATTTCTGAAGCTTGGACCTGTTCACCAACAGCAAAGGCTAGGTCCACGTCACTTGAAGGGAAGGTGGAGACGGGTTGGTACGAGACACCCTCAACTGAAATGGCGGCCTCGATAACAAGATCAAGTCTTAAGTTGAGCCACGCGCATCTGTCTTCTATCTCGTAGCTTCGCAACACGGCGGGATCAACTTCTCCTAGCGAACCAACTTCTATGTCTCCAATATTGATCGTGGCTCCTCGAGTGGGATGCAGCCCCGCTAGGCCGTCAACGTTGGTCAACTGGAATTCCAATTTGAGAGTCGACGCTAGGTCTTTAAGTAGTGAGGTTGCCGCAAAGGCATCCGCGTTAGATATCAGCGCTGCCAAATGTTCGGTTTCCAGCGGCAATCCCGACGAATCCTCTGAGGCCTCAAATACAGGGCCGGTCTCAAATAATTTCGCCTCCATATTGCGATGCGAATAGTTGTATGCAACTGCCGTTAGTAAACCTGGAAGCAATGAGGGTCTTAGGACCGATTCTTCGACTGCTAAGGGGTTGAGTAAGCGCACTGGCTCTTCGACAATTAAAGCAGCTTTGGTGATGTCGTCTGGAGCCAAGAATGGGTTGGGCATCGCTTCAATGAGCCCCGCACCGGTCATGACCTGTCGGATGACTCGGCGAAGCTTTTGCTGCGGGGACAGGTGGCCAGCGTCGGGCGATCTCGGGATGGTGGTACCCAATTTTCCGTAGCCATAGTGACGCGCCACCTCTTCAGCAATGTCAGTTTCAGTTTCAGTGTCAGGCCGAAAGGACGGGATTTTTACAAGCTGAACGTCTTGACTATCGGTGTTTTCAACGTCGAAACCGATGGGTGTCAGCAAGTTGCGTATTTCTTCTGACGAAAAGTCTCTACCGAGCAGCATGCTGATTCTTGATGTTCTCACTGGAACCGAGATGCTGTCCGGAGTCGTACCAGCTACATCGAGAACCTCCCCTACTATTTCAATACCGCCAGGAGTAACTTCGTTGAGAAGGTGACAGAACCGTTGGACAGCCGTCACGTTTATTTGCCAATCGGTACCTCTCTCAAATCGAGCTGATGCTTCCGATCTCAGGCCAAGTCTCTGCGAAGTTCTCGCTATCGATTGCGGTTCCCAGCAGGCAAGTTCAACTAGGA
This sequence comes from Acidimicrobiales bacterium, assembly GCA_004214275.1. Classification (GTDB taxonomy): domain Bacteria; phylum Actinomycetota; class Acidimicrobiia; order Acidimicrobiales; family Poriferisodalaceae; genus MedAcidi-G3. The sequence continues at coordinate 1,949 of SGYJ01000102.1, forward strand.
CTGAGTCAGTGGTGTCAGATATTTCTGTTGACGCGCCACCCATAACACCGGCTATGCCGATGGGTTCATCGGCCTCGTTGACGATCAACCCATCGTTGGGCTGAAGCATCCGCTCTTGATCATCAAGGGTCGTGATGCTTTCTCCATCGGATGCCCGGCGCACACCTATGTGACCGTTCGGGAGCAGTGAAAGGTCGTAGGTGTGGTTAGGTGTCCCAAGTTCGAGCATCACATAGTTGGAAACGTCGACTACGGAATTGATCGGACGCATACCCAATAGCGTCAATCGCATCTGCATCCACAGAGGAGATTTACCAACGGTGATGCCTCTCAGTACCCGGCCCGTGAATCTCGGACAAAGAACCCCATCATCAATCTGGATACTTGCCAGACCTTCCGCGGCTCCCGATGACGGTACTTTCCATTCGGGGATCTCAAATGGGACGTCGAGACGGGCTGCTAGGTCGCGGGCTACACCTGCTACCGACATCGCATCGGGACGATTGGGGTTGATCTCCAGATCCCACAAGATGTCTCCGACAAGCCCCAACTCTTGCATCAGTGGGGCCCCAGTCTCGAGATGCTCAGGCAGGATCATGATGCCGTCGTGGTCGGAACCTAAACCGAGTTCAGCAGCGGAGCAGCACATGCCGTTAGACATTTCGCCGCGCATTTTTCTCTGCGAAATTTCCATCCCATCAGGCATAACTGTGCCAATGGTTGCAAATGGAATCAGGTCACCTACCGACATGTTGAACGCACCACAGCAGACTTGCATTGGATCGCCGTTTTCTATTTGAACGTCTACAAGTTGGATCCTGTCCGCTTTTGGATGAGGCCTCAGATCAGCGACTCGTGCTACGACAACACCTTCGAGAGGATTAAGGATACGAGTCTCTTCGACCGCCATCCCTAAGTCACTCATGTGGTCTGCCAGTTCATAGGGATCCCCTTCAATAGGGGCGAATTCGCGCAGCCAGGATAGGAGAACTTTCATTTCAAGACCTCCCTAGAACTGTTCAAGGAATCTGACATCGTTGGTGTACATATCTCTCAGGTCTTTAATTCCGTACCGCATCAGGGCAAGGCGGTCGATACCGAAGCCGAAAGCGAACCCGGTCCATTCTTCGCTGTCCACTCCGCAGTTCGCCAGGACGTTCGGATGAACCATTCCGCAGCCACCTAGCTCAATCCAACCGGTTCGTTGACAGGTCTGGCATCCCTCTCCTTCACATATCACGCAGGTGATGTCGAACTCGGCGCTCGGTTCGGTGAAGGGGAAGTAGGAGGGTCGCAGGCGGCTACTAATTGCCCCTCCGAAGTATGCAGCAGTGAACTCATTGAGCGTTCCTGCCAGATCGGCGAGACTGATCCCACGATCTACGACAAGGCCTTCAATCTGATGAAAAACTGGCATGTGACTGGCGTCCGCTGTGTCTCGCCGGAATACACGTCCAGGGCAAACGGTGTAGATCGGTGGCGCTGTCGACTCCATAACCCGCACCTGCACCGGTGAAGTGTGGGTGCGCAGCAATATGTTTGTCGCTTCTCCTCCTTCGCCGTCACCTATTTCCGTTCGCTCACCTAAATCTAAGTACAGCGTGTCGAACATCGACCTAGCTGGATGCGCTGCTGGAAGATTCAAAGCTTCGAAGTTGTACCAGTCTGTTTCTGCTTGAGGTCCTTCCGAGACTGTGAAACCCATGCCAACAAACACATCTTCGAGACGTTCCATGGTTTGTGTCACCAAATGTAGGTGACCGCGATTTGCCACGTGTAGCGACTCGGTGAGATCCAGTCGTTCGGTTTCCAGTTGTGCTCGACGATCCGATAATTCGAACTTCTTTTTCGCTGCTTCGTGCGCATCTCGAACAAATAGTTGTGCTTCGTTTAATGCTTGCCCGACATCTGCGCGTTCTTGTGCATCGACTTCACCCATGAGGCGCTTGAGGCCGCCAAGTGTCGACTTCTTTCCGAAAAGCATCGGTTCTATTGCTTTGAGGCTTTCAAGGTCGCTCGTCTTTTCGATTTCACCGACTGCTGCGGCCTGTGCTTCAGCGATTTGGTCGTAGACGCTCACACTGTGAAGGATACGGCCAGCAGGGCGCCTATCAGAAGTCAATAACGGAATGAGTTAATGATCATTTTCGATAGTTTGCATGCGATACATCACGAGTCCAGCCGCGACAGCAACATTTAGCGATTCGACATGGAGGCCCATCGGGATAGTTACAAGGGCACTGGCACGCTCCAAAGTAGAGTCAGATACTCCGTGGGCTTCGCTTCCTAGGACCAACGTCATCTGGTCCGTGACCTCAAGGGATCTGAAATCTTGTTCACCTTGTGAGTTGGTGGCTACCACGAAGTGACCTTCCGCTAACAGAGAATCGAGGACGGAGCCGAGGTCCATATTTCTCGCGGACTGTAGTCCGAAGATGGTTCCGGCACTCGCTCTAATGGAGCGAGGACTCAAAAGGTCAGCTGTCCCTGAAGAGGTGACAATCGCTTCAAACCCTGCTGCTACTGCGGTACGAACAATCGCGCCTACGTTGCCTGGATCTTGTACCGAATCGACTACAACTATCCGTCGACATTTAGCTATTGATGGCAACGCAGAATCATCCACCTTCGCAACAGCAAGTAGGCCTTGAGGTGAGCCGCTATCTGCTATGTGATCGAGGACATCACTTTCGACTTCGTGGGCTAACACCCCTTTTTCGCGAAAGGTGTCGGCGATTCGGCTTTGGTCAGAACGATAGAATAGTTCTTCGAGTTCAGCTCCAATATCGAGAGCTGTCTGAATCGCACGTGGGCCCTCGACGACTGCCAAGCCTTCGGTATCGCGATATTGCCGGTCGCGTACTAGGCGCCTGAGCCGGGTCAGTCGTGACGACTGGGAAGAAAGAGTCAGCTTGCTTGTCGAGCAGATTCAGCTTTTTCTACCAACTTGCTGAACGCTTGGGGATCGTTGACGGCCATGTCCGACAGAATTTTTCGGTCAACTTGAACTCCGGCAGCGTTGAGCCCGTTAACCAATTTGCTGTAACTGGTGCCATTCTGTCGAGCAGCAGCATTAATGCGTTGAATCCAAAGGCGCCGAAACTCTCCTTTGCGCGCTCTGCGATCTCGAAACGCATAGTTTCCACTGTGCATCACTTGTTCATTAGCTGCTCTGTAGGAGCGGCTCTTGTTGCCGTAGTAACCCTTGGCTTTATTTAGGGTCGCTTTACGGCTCTTTCTGCCTGCCACAGATCGCTTTACTCGTGCCACTTTGACGTCTCCTCTAACAGTTCTCTTTTACTTGCCCAACATCTTGTTGATGCGGGGTAGGTCGGCTTTGCTTATTTCGCCTTCAAGGGCAAGTCGACGCTTTCTCTTGGCAGATTTCTTTTCTAGAATGTGGTTTCTGCCTTGTTTCCGGCGGACCAGTTTTCCTGATCCGCTAGTTTTGAACCTCTTCTTGGCTCCGCTGTGTGTCTTCATTTTGGGCATAACTTTTCCTTATCGAAGGGTTCGATGGGATTTCTTGGACTCTGAGACTTGCTTAGTCTCTACTCGTTTGAGGTTTCCTCAGCGTTTTTACGCCGTTGTTTTGCGACCTTGTCAGGGCTTAGAACCATGGTCATATTTCGGCCATCTAGTTTCGGGAATTGGTCAACTTTTCCTACTGTTTCAACATTTTCTGCGACTCGCTCCAGAATTTCTCGACCTAGCTCGGGATGGAAGACCTCTCGGCCTCGAAACATGATGGTGATCTTTACTTTGTGACCGTCCGAGAGGAATTTCTCGACTTTTGAGGTCTTGGTGTCAAAATCACCTTGTCCGATTTTCGGCCGATATTTCATCTCCTTTAGGGAAACGGCACTGGCCTTTTTCCTTGACTCCTTCGCCCTTTGTGATGACTCGTATTTGAACTTTCCGTAGTCCATGATTCGACATACCGGAGGATTAGCGTCTGGAGCTACCTCCACTAGGTCAAGATCAAGTTCTTGCGCAATATTCAATGCTTCTGGCAAGGGTTTGATTCCAATCTGTTCACCGTCAGGGGCAACCAGTCGAACCTCCCGTACCCGAATCTCTTCGTTGATCCGGGCATCGCCTTCATCTGGGCGTGCTATGGCCTTACTCGCTTAACCAAGGACATTCTCCAAG
>SGYJ01000103.1 GCA_004214275.1 Acidimicrobiales bacterium
AAACATTCTTCGATCAAAAGGTAGCGAGTCGTTCAACTCACGTAGGGCCTGATTGGGGTTGCCTTCAAATCGTCCGTGCCAAAGGGTGTTTCCGTCTGCCATAAGAAGTTCCTGTTAGAGGTTTGGGGGTTGGTGCGATTAACTCTTTAAAGTCCTGCTAGTTCACGGAAATGCTCAGCTACAGCTTCTCCTGTTGTATGTGGTGCCGCTACGACCAAGATGGTGTCATCACCGGCGACGGTGCCGATGACATCCTCACTGTCGCTGCGATCGATCGCTGACGCGACCACGTGAGCGGATCCTGGTGGGGTGGTAAGCACAACCAGATTTTGTGAATGTTGTGCTTCGACCACCCAGTCACCGCAGACGCGTCGAAGGGTTTCCAATGGGACTGCTCGTTGGGTGGCAATTTCGGGTATTGCATACACGGTCTGGCCGCCTGCTCGCAGTTTGACTGCTCCAAGTTCATCTAAATCACGGCTCACACTTGCTTGTGAGGCCTCAATTCCGTCTGAAGCGAGTAGTTCAACAAGTTCACTGTGATCTCCCACAGAACGTTCAGCCAATAGTCGTTCGATGGCATGCTGACGTTGCGACTTACTGGTCATTCTTTGACACCTCACCGCTTATCCAAGACAACAGTCCTCGAGCACTGTGCATCCGGTTATGAGCTTGAAGAAATACTCTGCTCTGGGGACTTTCGATCACCTCATCTGTTACTTCTTCGCCTCTGTGCGCGGGAAGGCAATGCATGAAGATGCTGCTCGCACTCGCGACTTCCATCAGAGAGGTGTCCACGGTGAACCCACTAAAGGCATCAAGCCTTTCTGACTTTTCACCCTCTTGACCCATCGACGTCCACACGTCGGTGTAGACGACATCAGCTCCCTCAACGGCCTCGCGAGGATCATCTGTTACTTGAACAGACCCACCGGAACTCAAGACCCGATCAAGGTCAAGCTCGGTCGGTTTGTGTCCGGCTGGCGATGCCACGCTCGTCTCGATACCTAGCATCGAACAGCCAATAGCCAAAGATCTCCAAACATTGTTCGCGTCACCTACATAAGCGACTTTGCCAACTTTGGCGAGACCTATTGCCTGTTCGATGGTTAGCAAATCAGCTAACGCCTGCATTGGGTGAGCTAGATCCGACAGCAAATTGACGATTGGCATTGCGTCGGCTGCCGCCATTCGTTCGAGACGTCCGTGATCGAAAACTCTGGCTGCCAAAATCCTGTGATAGCCAGCCATTACTCTTACGACGTCTTCTGCGGTTTCACGACTATCAATACCCAGTTCGTCGGGCTTGATATACATCGGGTGTCCGCCGAGCTGGACTACAGCCATTTCCATGGAGTTTCTGGTTCTCCCGGAAGGCTTTTCGAAGATCAGTGCTACTCCCTGACCATCAAGCACTCTTTGGGGTTTTGTCGCAACTGATAGTTGAAGAACGAGTTGCAGTTCTTCGACTTCTAGATCATCAATTTCAAGGAAGTGTCGCATTGGTTTCATCCCAAGACACTGGACAATTTGGTCATTGCTTCGTCAATTTCTTCAGAAGAAACAGTCAGTGGCGGGGCGAGGCGAATAGCGGTTGGACTTATGCCATTCACTACCAAGCCCGCCTCCAAGCAGGCCAGAGCTATTTCGGGGCCGGTCATGCCCACTGTCTCGGTGTCAATCTCGGCGGCGATTAGTAAGCCGAGACCTCTGGTATCGAGAACGTTCGGCACAGCTAGGAGCTTTCCCATCAACTCCTCGCCTGCTGACCGAGCTAGGGACGGCGCGTCTATTGATTCCATGACCCGCAATACAGCTCGAGCCGCCGAGGTCGCTAGGGGCTGACCGCCGTAGGTCGTTGCATGATCTCCCGGTTGAAATGCAGCTGCTACTTCTCGTTTGGCCCAAATTGCTCCTATAGGAAACCCATTGCCTAGGGCCTTTGCCATTGTTACGACATCTGGACGAACTGTGCCTTCTGAATCAAAGTGGTGTTGCCAAGCAAACCACTCACCAGTCCTGGCAAATCCAGTTTGTACTTCGTCGAACATCAACAACATCTGCCGTTCGTCACATAGCTCACGGACTTTCTTGAAGTATTCACCGTCGCCGACGTTGACACCGCCTTCACCCTGGACAACCTCGAGCAATACGGCCGCACAGGACGGATCGATCGATGCTTCTAACGCTTCGAAGTCGTTATAAGGGACATGCCGGAAACCTTCGGGTAGTGGCTGAAAGGTCTCGTGTTTTTCGACTTGGCCTGTTGCATGCAGCGTGGCGAGGGTTCTCCCGTGAAAGGATTTCAGGGCGCTGACTACAACATGTTTTCCATGTCCACCGTTCCGGCGCGCCAATTTGATTGCTCCCTCAAGTGATTCAGCCCCGCTGTTACAGAAGAAGACCTGGCCTCCTCCTCCTTGCAGGCGGTCAATAGTTTCAGCAACCTCCAGACCCGGAACGGTCTCATACAGGTTCGAGACATGCAGAAGTGTTCGCGCTTGCTCAGCTACTGCTTCGGCCACAGCTGGATGCGCGTGACCTAACGACGTGACGGCCAATCCACACAAAAAATCTAGGTAACGGTTGCCGTCACGGTCGAAAAGCTCGGTGCCTGACCCCCTAACGAACTGAACCGGTGGTTGCCCATAGGTGGGCATCAACGGGTAGGTCTCAGGGTTGTCTGCTGCGACAGTCGAATTGTTCATCGGATATTCCTTATTAGGTCAGGGTTATGTTGGCAAAGTCAGTCGGTGATCATGGTCCCGATGCCGGCATCGGTAAAGATTTCCAGAAGTGCTACATGCGGGATTCGGCCGTCTATCAAGTGCGCGCTCGTAACCCCATTCTTCACGGCTCGGATACATGCCTCTGTTTTGGGGATCATTCCATCCGTGACCTCACCATTTTCGATCTTGTCCTGGAGTTCGTCAGCAGATATTTCGCCAATCAGTGAATCCTCATCTGTGAGATCTTCATATAGGCCTTCGACATCAGTCAGGTACAAGACTTTCTCGGCTTTCATCGCCTGAGCTATCGCACCCGCAACTGTGTCTGCATTGATGTTGTAGGCCTGTCCTGATGCGTCGGCACCAATAGTAGACATAACCGGGATTAGGCCTTCCGCAAACAGTTTCTCTAACAGCGTCGGATCAACCGAGGTCACGTCTCCTACAAAACCGAGGTCCGGATTTCGAGCTGCCGCAGTGATGAGCCCTCCGTCTTCGCCACTGACACCAACGGCCAACGGACCATGGGCGTTTATAGAACCGACAATCTCTCGGTTCACTTTCCCGACCAGCACCATCCGGGCAATGTCGAGCGTCTCGGCATCTGTGACCCGCAGCCCATCACGAAATTCAGGTTCCTTACCCAGTCTCTTCATCAAGTCGCCTATTTGAGGTCCTCCTCCATGAACGACCAACGGCAAAATGCCAACTTGGTGCATAAGCACGACATCTTCCGCGAAACGTGCCGCGAGGGTTGAGTCCGTCATGGCGTTTCCACCAAATTTGATTACTACGACTTTCCCTCGCCACCGTTGGATATAGGGAAGTATCTCGATGAGCATCTCCGCGTTTTCCATGTGATCTGCGATGGACTGGGCGTGTGTTTCGGCTTCGGTGCCAGGCGATGAAGCTTCGCCCGCTTCTACGAGGCGCAGTGGTGGGATTTTGTCACTCATTACTTGCTCCGATCAGGGCATCAAACCGCTAGTAGGTAGACCTGATGTTTCATCCAATCCCATTGCGATATTGGCGCATTGGATGGCGCCACCCGAGGCACCTTTGACCAAGTTGTCTAAAGCGCTAATGACTAGGAGCCATCCTGTGCGCTCGTCGACGCGCGCCGTGATATGCACGGTGTTGGCTCCGAGGGTTGCCTTCGTTGAGGGTGACGTTTCGTCCACAACAACAAACGGTTCTTCTGAATAGAATTGCTCAAGTAATTCGAGAGCTTGCTCCGTCGAAAACGACGCCTCTAATGGACGGGCGTAGCAGGTAGCAAGGATTCCCCTGACCATCGGTGCAAGATGCGGAGTGAACAGCACTTGGCATCCCGTGACTTGCTCGATTTCGGGTGTATGACGATGTGTTAACAAGCCGTAGGCGTTGAAGTTCTCGTCGACGGATGCAAACGTGGTGTCGGCTTTCGCTGCTCGACCTGCTCCACTGACCCCTGAGGCCGCGTCAACTATGACTCCGGTCAGGTGGATCTTTTCGCGTTGCACAAACGGGCTTAAAGCTAAGGAAGCAGACGTCGGGTAACAGCCTGGGACCGCTACTCCCCTAGCTCCTTTGAGGTCGGTGCGATATAGCTCCGGTAAGCCATAAACGAATTCGTCGAGGAGGTCCGGCATCAAGTGTTCCGTTTGGTACCACTGGGAATAGAGAGTGGGATCTTTCAGTCTGAAGTCAGAACCGAGATCTAGGACGCACCCCACTTTTTTGAAAAGGTCAGCGACAATCGGTTGACTTGCCATGTGAGGCAGACCAAGGAAGACCGCATCGAGGCCCTCAAATAGGGGTGCCTGGTATTCCGAGTAACTCATCTCGCCGTATTCGGCTGCGAGATTCGGGTACAGGGACCGTACTTTGGTCCCAGCTTGACTATCTCCACTCGCTGCAACAAGTTCCATGTCTGGATGACCGGCGATGAGCCGCATCAGCTCAGCGCCGGTGAAGCCTGATGCACCAACGATTCCAACTCGAAGTTTTCCATCACTTGCCATGTCAGCAAGGGTACATGAAGACACCATAAATGCATATTTATTCACTTAATTGAATATTTATGCATCCTGTTGCTTATTTCATTCCCCGAACCCGGACATAAGGTGTGTGTGTGGCATCAGACAAGGGGCTAACAAGAGGATGGAGTCCGATCATCTCCTTGGGCATAATGACGTGCACCTGCTACGGGGCTGCTTTTTACGCATACGGGATACTCCTCGACCCGATCCACAAGGACCTCGGATGGTCCCTCACTTTCCTAGGAAGCGTCTTTGCTGTAGCGCAACTGATCAGCGGTTTCGGGGCCTCGGTAGCGGGCCGGCTACTTGACCGTTGGGGAGGACAGCTGGTTTTCAAGATTCAAGGTGCAGCGTCCGTGTTGCTGTTCACTGCGAGTTGGACGCAGAACGCTGCGCTCTTTGCGGTGTTGATGGCCAGTGGTCTGGGCATTATGGCCGCAAGTGGCTTCTATCACGTCTCAACGGCGATAGCGGGTCGTGTCGGACCGTCTGATCCCGGACGCTCGATAGCCGTACTCACCGCTATTGGCGCATTTTGTAGCCCCATCTACTTGCCAGTCGGGGCTGTTCTCATCAACTCCTGGGGGTGGAGAGCAGCGATACAGATCTTTGCGGTAGTGGCATTCCTGGGAGCACTACAGGCATCCCACTTTGCTGCGGCCGGAAAATCAGACCAGCTATCTGGGCCTTCTCCGAAGGCCTTAACGGCTCTTCGCTCTGCCATGCATCGCCCTCTTGTTCGAAGAATGCTGCTGGCGTACGCGTTCGCAGGGTTCTCGTTCAGCACGCTACTCGTCTACCAAGTTCCCATCATGATCGATCAAGGCCTCGCACTCAACGCGGCTGCCGGAATTGCTGGCTTCCGAGGCTTTTGCCAACTTTTCGGTCGAGTCGGCGTCATAGCCGCCATCGCTAAGCAGGAAGCCGCCATTGCCCTAAGGGTGAGTTACCTGTTAGCGGCTGGTGGTTCTCTGTTCATCCTTGCCGGCAGCATGTGGCTCGGTGTTGTCTACGGCGCGTTAGTTGGTGCCAGTCTCGGAGCAACCACACCTCTGCAAGCCATCAACGCTCAAGAAACCTTTGATCCTGAAGACTTAGGTCTACTGATGGGACTGCAACAATCAGTGTTTGCTTTCGCAGGAGCGCTGGGACCAGTCGTTGCTGGAATCGCTGCAGATGTATCAGATAGTCAAACACCGACTGTGTGGATGTCGGTGTTGAGTCTGCTCCTCGCTGCATTCGTTCTTCAAGGGAAACGCAGTGAAGCGCCCTCTTAACCTACTTAGACGCGAGCTGTAGAGCCTAGGTCGGACCGACAATACGAATTTG
>SGYJ01000104.1 GCA_004214275.1 Acidimicrobiales bacterium
CGGTGTGCTCTCTGTTTCCAATCCATTCATCAAACTCCAGGTGGTTTGAGATAACCCGGACCCGATTCGTTCGACCTTGTCTCCTTGGGCAGCCAAGAGAGCTTCAAGGATATCAATTGGCTCTTCTAGGCCTAATATCCTTCGAGTTTCCACCGAGTACTGCATGCCGATCTTACGTCCCGTGCGGTAGAGGACTCCTTGAGCCACCAAAGGACCTAACTCCTGGGCTATCACCGGAATGATATTGCGGATGTAATCCATGCTGTAGTTCCGAGCCACTTTGTTAAGTCGTTCGGTTGGCCATTCTTTGTTGTCTAGAACTGGCAAATCTTGATCACTTATAGGCGGGCAGGTCTCGCCATAACGGAACCTCAACCGATCGCTTGGTGAGAGAGGCTGCTCTTCTTCTATGTAGTAGCCCTCAAGACCTGGCATCCCGTCAACGGTCTGACTCGTGCACACGAACCCCAAGTTCGGATTCCCCAACAAGACTCCGTTGTTCGCATGCCACCCCAACAGCATCGCCCTTGATACCTGAGTGGGAATAGCAGCGATAGCGGTTCCATCAAAAATCCACCTTGGAGGCAGATAGCGAACCCAAGCCTTTTTCTCTGATTCCGGAACAAAGACGACTGATACCCCACCTAAATGGTTGGAGAGATAGTGGTATTTCGCGCAAGCGACGGCATCGGGTTGATTGCGAAGACCTAGTTTCGCTAACCCGGGCAAGAACCGTTCTTCTTGTTGACGCCGAAACAGTCCCTGCACCACAGCTGCCGCCCTATCAGGACCGGTTTCAACGATCAGGGCCAGTATGAGCCCCGTCAGGTAGCGGTGAAACAATTGGCTGATTGCTTCATAGCCTGACTCGACCACTTTTCGGGAACCACTCATAGGTCCTCCTGATCCGCAACTCGGCTACCAGTGTCCGCGGTGTACGACACTAGCTATATCTCCTTCTAAGGGGCGTCGATCAATTGAAGTTGACCGACCTAATTCCTGGTCAGCCTCATCCGGCCACCCGAGAGCAATTGTTCCGATGGGGACCCGAGTACTTGGCACTCCCAAAACCTCCGCGAGCTTTGGCGCAAAGTTGAACATACCGAAGAACAGGACTCCTAGCCCTTCGTTGATCGCAGCTAACTGCATTGTCATAGCTGCAAAACCGCCGTCGACCACCCAATAGGGCGTAGCCCATGCCTCGATACCATCACCGAGGCCGCTTCGGGACTTGTCGGGTTCGCTGTAACGCTGCACATAGGCATCGGCATCAGCCCAGACGGTTACTAGAACCGGTGCACGCAGAAGTCCCTGCCAACGAAACTTTTCTCTGCGCCCTAATGGCAGAGTGACATCCCAATAAAGTGACGTTTCGGTTCCTTCAAGAACAACGAAGTCAAAGCCTTGCGTGTTTCCTGCCGACGGTACACGGCGCGCAGAATCAAGAACCTTGTCCAAGGTGTCTGCTGGTATCTGGTCCACCAGAAAAGACCTGGTCATTTTCCGCTTGTGGATTAGATCCGAAAATTCCACAAGCGTCGCCGAAGAACTAGAGCAACTTGGCGAGCTTTTCGCGGGTAGCCCACCCAAAAGTCACCAATGCATCGCCGTTCAAGACGTTATGGCCTTCGAAGAGGGCTATCACCTCAGGCTTAATGCTTTCTGGTTTCGATGAGTTATGACTCAGAACCAAGGAAGGTAGACCTTCTCCATAAACACGGAACTCCTTGGCCTTATATTCTCCTCTTACTTCGAAACGCTTAGCTAGTCGACGCCCCCACGCTCGATCCTCGCCGTTCGCTTCATACCCCGGTCGAGGAACGACACTGCTAAGCGGCTTATACGCGTCAAAGGCAGCAGGGTCAGCCATCTGCGCTGCAACGAGGACGTCTTCGTCAGGAAACGCCAGCACCGCTCGCCGCATTTGATCGGTAATCATCGCCTTCAACGCGCTCTCTCTGCGACTCGTCCTTTTCACTGCAGCAAGACCAATCAATACCGTGGGGTCACCCCCCACACGCTCGAGAGTGCAAAAACCATACGCTGACAGCTTGTTTCCGTCTCGAACCTGAGTTACCAAAACCCATGCGTCTCTTTGTTTGGATAACTCCCCCACATCAAAGACGACTGGCTCATCCTCGATGAGGTCAGCCATTTCTTCGATCTCAGCATCGCTTAGGGCGGTGCAGTCTTTAGTTTCGACCATCAGGGCCATCAGGAAGATTCCTCCATCAGTGCACGTCGACCCAATAGTCCAGCCGATAAACGGCAATTGAGCAAAATGAGGTCCGGAATCATAGGTAAACGCCTCCCGGGTGACTGTCTGACTGAACGCTCTCAGCACCGTGGGACACCCCGACCCCAGGAGGGAGGGCACCCTGACGCATTTCCATTAGTTGACGTTGGGCCATCATCTGCTGAGCCGCTACGGCTGCCTGAATACCGTGGAACAAGCCTTCAAGCCACCCAACTAATTGCGCTTGCGCGACCCTTAGTTCTGCCTCTGACGGAGAATCGGAGCTAAACGGCAATGCTAACCGTTCCAATTCTTCTCGCAGCTCGGGAGCTAGTGACTCTGATAATTCAGCGACGGATTGCTCGTAGATTTCTCTCATCCGGTCGCGACTCGCTTCATCGAGTTCGGCTCCCCGGACTTCTTCCAACAAGGTTCTGATCATCGAGCCGATACGCATCACTTTGGCGGGCTCTGAAATTGCAGGCGGCTCTTCTTCTACTTCAACGGCGCCATTGGGCTCGATCAGTTCAACGTCCTCTTGAACCGACTCTGGATGTGCGCCAGCAGAGTCTGATTGCTGCTCAACCATGACCAAATTCTACCGGCGGAGGCGGCTGAACAACCCAAAATAACTAGGAGAAGCTAATAAAGGGCACCAGCATCTCTTCTGGAGTCATTGAACCGTGCCGCGCTACCAACTGCGGAGCATCTGGCTGACGCGGATCCATCAGCGCTATCGGGTCACGAGCGACAATTGCCACCTCCCCCATTCGCATTCGCGCTTCAGGGGTGACATGGGTGCCAAACCACCACTCATCAAGAATCTGCTCTATCCCTACTATCCAAGCCACATCAGAATGAACCTGAGCGGCTTCGAGTAACCCCGCTGCGCTGCCCTCCTTGGAATGAAGCCATAAGAACCGGGCCTCTCCTGAGGTTCCTGATGTCTTCTGGACTAGTTCCTCATCGAGATCAAAGACTCGATCTCCGACCTCGACCATGCCGTGGTCGGCCGTGACGAGCAGTGTCGCGCCTTCTGGAAGTTCCTCAATGATTCGTTCTACAAGTGCGTCCACAAACTTGAGTTCGTCCAAATAATGTCGTTGCATGCCATGGACGTGAGCGACCTTGTCTAAACCGTCGTAATAGGCGTAAACAAAGGGAGCTTCGGATTTGACTTGATCTGCAATTTCTGTGACCAAAGTTGCTGGTGACCACCAACCACAAAATTCTCCATTTCGTAGGTGGGCTTGAGTGAAACCGCTCACCTGGAACTCGGCCCGAGTGACTACTGGAGGTCGCGCGCCCAGAAATGGCTCGACTGGTTGAAAATCAATTGGAGGAAGATCCTTCACCATTAACTTGGATCCCGCAGTCCAACGTAGGCAGTTCAAAAGCCCGTGAGGGGTGTCGATCTTGTATCCGACGACGCCATGTTCGCCTGGTAGCACTCCGGTGCAAATTGATGTCAACGCCGTGGCCGTGGTGCTTGGTGCGACAGTAGTAATAGGGGTGCCCAAAGCTTCACCAAGACAAGGAAGGTCACCACGGTGTCTATCAATTTGATGCCATCCCAACCCGTCAACGACGAATAGAACTATGGATTGAGAGGCCAACATCGCTTCAGACACTAAAGATGTAGGTTTTCTCATAACTATCGCTGGGACGATAGATGAGACAGACATCTCTCCATCAGACGGAATGATCATCCCTTCGGTATCAGCCACAGTCGCACCCTAGATGTGTTGAAGGTTAATGAAACTCAAAGGTAACGAGATAAAAGAAAATAGTTCTATCTAAACCTGTGTTCCTCAGAGCCAACTTGAAGGAACAACGTCGGGGTTGTGTGCTCTGAAAGCATCCAATGCGTCGCTGAAGTCAGCTGGTGGCTCAGAGGTGAAATGCATCTGCTCAGAGCTCACAGGGTGGAGGAATGAAATTTCAGCTGCGTGAAGTAGCGGCCTCCCAACTCCAAAGGGGTCTTTCTTTCCATAGGTTGAATCTCCGAGGACTGGAGAGTTGATAGCTCTCAGATGAACTCGAATCTGATGGGTTCGCCCTGTATCTAATGTGCATCTCAGTAAAGATGCAGGATCGGGGTACCGCCAGCTCTCTAGGACCTCGTAATGGGTTCGGGCTTCGCGGCCATCTTCTGTCACGGTCATTCTTGTTCGGGATCGACGGCTACGACCGATAGGGGCCTCGATAGTGCCCGTCGGGGCTTCAGGGCAACCAGCAACCATCGTCAAATAGCTTCGATGTATCTGTCGACTTGAAAGGGCTTCGCTCAGGTAGGTCAATGCCTCATTCGTTCTTGCACAGATCAGTAACCCACTTGTGTCACGGTCCAAGCGGTGAACTATGCCAGGTCGTTCAACTGCTCCTACTTCAGCAACTTCTGGATACCTCGCCAACAAACCGTGAGCCAAGGTGGAGTCGTTCCGTCCGGCTCCTGGATGCACTACTAAACCAATAGGTTTGTTGACCACAATTAGTGCTTCGTCTTCGTGTAGAACCTCGAATTCGATGCTTTCATCCGGAACAAGTGCCTTTGTTGACTCTTCCTCTACAGGCATCTCGACCGCTACATAGTCTCCTTCTGTTACTCGACCTGAACCGTCGAGGACTCTTTCTTCGTTCCGGGTTACCTTCCCATCAGAGATCAGCCTGGCTATAGCACTGCGACTAAGGCCAGTCATCAACGCTGCAACACGATCCACGCGCTCACCGTCTAGTGCGTTCGGAATTTCTTCACGCACTGTTCATCCCTCCCCGTTGTTCAATCCACATCGTTACCGACAAAAGCAATACGCCGATAACAATTGCCATATCTGCGATGTTAAATACAGGCCAGAACTGGAGATCAATAAAGTCGACGACTGCCCCCCGGCCCCAACCCGGAGTTCGTAGCGCGCGGTCGATGAGATTGCCACACGCGCCTCCGAGCACGAAACCGAGCGCCAAAGTACCAACACGGCTGGAAAATCTGCTTCTCATTCTCCACAGAACAACGGCAATTACTAAGGCAACCAAACCCAAGATGGGTCCGAGGCCTTGCCCCGTACTGAAAGCAAATCCGGTGTTCGCTGTCAGATGAAGCCGAAGCTTCCAGAAAACATCAATCGAACGGTCACTTAACGCGCCGACCGCCCAGTATTTACTCCACTGATCTGCAGCTATAACAAAAAACGCGGTGAAGGCTACCCACAACGACGTCGATGCTTTTTGAGATGTAACCACGGTGTCAACGCCACGACATGCCGGTGGCTTTCTCCTCAACGCGCTTGTCAGCATGTGGGATCGCTTCTAGCCGTTCCTTCGGTATTGGAAGCCCCGAAACCACACTTATTCCGTATGTGTCTTTCTTAATTCTTTCAAGGGCATCGTCGATTTCTTGGATCGCAGCACGAGCTTGTGCTGAGAGCTGCAGATCTCGATCACGTTCAACCGCTATTGAATCCCCTTCTCCTGATTCTTCGTCAAACTGAACGTCACCCGGTTCGCGATCTCTAGCTAACTGATCAGCTTCAGCCTCGAGGAATTCAGCGTGTCGGGTGTAGCTATCTCTTTCCGCTAATAGAGCCTCTCGTTGCTTCTTCAACCATGCTGCATTGAAACGTGCCTTGGCAGAAATCTTCTTCTTAGCAGGAGCCTTCTTCTTAGC
>SGYJ01000105.1 GCA_004214275.1 Acidimicrobiales bacterium
AAGTTGCCGACAATGGAGGTTGTGAGGGCATACCTGACCGCCATCATTATTTCGTAGCGCACACGTTTAACGTGTGCGCTTATTGACCGTCCCTCGGGGGCGGTCTTTGCCTTTAATAGGGCCTCTACGGCCTTACCCATCAACCTCTGTCCATAAACCGAACTAGGAGAAAGTAAGTGCCTCATAAGATCGCAGTTATAGGTGGAGACGGCATCGGGCCCGAAGTGACCTCAGTCGCGCTTGATGTCATGAGAGCAGCGGGTGCCGACCTAGACACGACGGACTTTCGTTTAGGTGGTTTTCGTTACCTCGAGGATGGGGTTGTCCTCCCCGATGAAACACTTGAGGAGCTGCGTGCTTACGACGCAATTCTGCTGGGTGCAGTTGGCACTCCCGAAGTTCCCCCGGGAGTAATAGAACGAGGGCTTCTGCTGAAAGCACGATTTGAACTTGACCTATACATCAACTTGCGGCCGTTCGTTCTTGCCGATGGTCACGAATTTGTTGTCATCAGAGAAAACACAGAAGGAACCTACGCCGGCGAAGGCGGGTTCCTTCGCAAAGGCACAGCTCATGAAATCGCTACCCAAGGCTCTGTGAACACTCGAAAAGGAGCAGAGCGTTGTATTCGGTATGGATTTGAGCTGGCCCAAAATCGAGAGCGAAAGCACCTCACGTTGGTCCACAAGACCAACGTTTTGACATTTTCAGGAGATCTGTGGGAACGGACATTCGAAGAAGTAGCTGTGGAATACCCCGATGTCGAAACTGCATATAACCACGTTGATGCTGCCTGCATTTACTTCGTGGAAGATCCGACCCGCTATGAGGTTGTTGTTACCGACAATCTTTTTGGAGACATCCTCACCGACCTTGGCGGAGCGGTCTCTGGTGGAATTGGACTTGCATCGTCGGCCAATCTCAACCCAGACCGCAGCGCCCCATCACTTTTCGAGCCAGTGCATGGCTCCGCTCCAGATATCGCGGGGCAAGGACTAGCTAACCCAACAGCGGCAGTGCTGTCGGGTGTGATGATGCTCGAATTCTTGGGTGACGTCGAAACTGCCCAACGGATCCGGGCGGCCTGCGAAGGGATCCCAAGCAGTGGCACAACAGAGGAAATTGCTACAGCAATTCTTGGGAACATTTCTCAGGGGGATCAATGACCGAAGACAACAACCAACCTTCAGTCGATCGTCAGGGAGTTCGTGATGTCTCCTGGCCGGAGAAGGTCGAGATTTTCGACACAACCTTGCGCGACGGAGTTCAGTTCGAAGGTATTTCGGTTTCTTCTGATGACAAACTAAAAGTGGCTCGACAACTCGACCACCTCGGGGTTCATTGGATCGAAGGCGGGTGGCCTGGTTCTAACCCTAAAGACGAAGAATTTTTCCAACGCGCTGGAACCGAACTCGAACTCAAGAACTCTCAGCTCGTAGCCTTTGGATCAACCCGTCGGCCTAAAGGTCGAGTAGATGAAGACCAAACATTGTCTTCTCTTGTCGAAGCTGGGACTTCTACCGTTTGTATAGTCGGAAAATCATGGGATTATCACGTTACCGAGGCATTACGACAGCCCTTAGATGAAGGGGTCGCAATGGTTGGCGACTCCGTTGAATTTCTGAAGGCTGAAGGCCTTCGCGTGTTCTTCGATGCAGAACATTTCTTTGATGGATACAAACGCAACCCGGAGTTCTCTCTTCAGGTTCTCGAAGCAGCAGCTGTTCAGGGTGCTGACTGCCTAGTGCTCTGCGACACCAACGGTGGATCACTACCGCACGAAGTTGAGCGAATCGTTACTGACGTCGTACGACACTTCGATGGTGTCCAAATTGGAATGCATACCCAAAACGACACAGGTTGTGCCGTTGCCAATGCGGTGGCGGGTGTACTTGCCGGCGCCACGCATGTGCAAGGAACAATCAACGGTTACGGAGAACGCACCGGAAACTGTGACAACACGGTACTGGTGCCGAATCTCACGTTGAAGATGGGCATCGAAACTCTGCCCGAAAACCACATTGAGAGACTGACGTCGGTGTCGCACCATGTGGCTGAGCTCATGAACATGCCCCCACAACATCAGCAGCCGTATGTAGGGACCTCAGCGTTCGCACATAAGGCAGGTCTGCATACCAGTGCAATTGCTCGGCGACCCGATAGCTACGAACACGTAGATCCGTCTGCGGTTGGAAACAGCACGAGGTTCTTGTTAGGAGATTTGTCGGGCCGTGCATCAGTTGAATTAAAAGCTGAACAGTTAGGCATAGAAATCGAAGATAAACAGATGGTCGAAGTCGTAGAAGAAATGAAACGACTCGAGCATGAGGGTTACCACTTCGAAGTGGCGGATGCCTCTCTAGAGCTGATGATGCGGCGGGCTGCAGGGGAAGAGTTCGACTATTTCGATGTGGAATCGTTCCGAGTGTTAGTGGAGCGAGGGCAAGATCGACAATTCGACACTGAAGCGACCCTGCGAATAGTTGTGGGCGGCGAACGTATGATCACGGTGGGAGAAGGCGACGGGCCGGTCAATGCTCTTGACAACGCCTTTCGGAACGCAGTCATTGACATATATCCGGAACTATCTGAGGTTCACCTCACCGATTACAAAGTACGTGTCCTTGACACCAATCGCGGAACTGGTGCTGTGACCCGAGTATTAGTAGACAGTGCCGACTCCGAGGCAACATGGACCACTATCGGAGTATCCGAAAATATTATTGAAGCTTCTTGGTTCGCTCTTCGTGACGCGTTGGTCTATGCGCTTTATCGACACCGCGCACAGGGCGACAGTTCTCTAAACTGATCTTCTATGGCAGCCCCTAGACACGTACCTTTGCCACCGACGGAAGAAGCGAGCAGCTATCGGTCGCCGAATGTGGTCCCGTCGAGTTGGGTGAATCGTCGCCCAGGAGACCTTGACTCCGTGCAGCCCAGTGGTGGTTCGTTGGGTCACCAAGGTCCCGACCAAGGTTACGCGTTACGTCTTTGTCGAAGCTTCAGAGAACGGCTTCATATCACTGAGCATGAACATCTAGATGATGTTGAAAGCGGATGTGTTCAGATAGCTCTCAAGAGGGCATCTATATTCGGCCGAGCCCCGGTTGTGCATGACCTAGAGATGGCCTACCGGATGTGGGGTTTTCTTGATGCCTCCGTAGATACGGAACTACTCAGAGAGCGATCTCGGCTTTTTGAAGGGCTATCTGAATCACATCACTACTCAGATGTTCGCCATCTAGTTGCCGCTGTTCCTATTCGAACCTTAAAGATGTCGCCCAGTGACCTAGAAGAGCAGTATTCGACCGACTGGACGTCACTATTGGAGTTGTCATGAATGACTCAACACCTGATCGTGAATTACTTCGTCTTCACAGACGCGCATGCACAGATTTTGCTGCCCGCATGCGTTTACCAGCATGGGAACACCTTCCTATGCCATTAGCTGCCCCTATGAGCGATCTGACAGTAGGTGACTTGCTGTGTCAGGTAGCTGACGGAAACCTGGCGGCCGCCGCAGAATTAACAGGTCAAACCGTTCCAGAATCGGTTGACCTTGGAACGGAACCCACCAAAGTTGTTGTCGAATCGATCCGGACAGTCTTAACGGTTGCCTCAGCTTTGGATCACCAATCGGGATTCAGCCCTCAACGTCGACAGTTACTGTGGCAGCGAATAGTAGAACTCACAGTGCTCGGCTATGACCTCCAGCAGGCTATTCGGGCTGGGACGGGATTAGATGATCTTCTTGTGGACCGGATATCTGTAATTGAACCTGACGTCACCGTGTGGCCATCACTCGAGTCACTTGATGTCGATATGTCGACACCGCCCGTACTACGCCTCCTGGCCCAACATGGACGCTCCTCCGGTCTCTGGGTTGACCCTTCTGACCCCTCTTGTGGCACCGGACAGTGTTGAGTGAGGAAATTCCCGACGCGGCGTGGCTTCGGATCCATCAACTGGCTGCAGGCGAAGTGGACTACCGAATTCGGCAAATTCTCCCCGAGTACTGGGAAGCATCAACCCCATGTGACGAATGGGATGTGTACGACCTAGTAGCTCATTGCGTTGTTGAAAATATGCGCGCATCTCGAATTCTTGAAGGCGCCCCATTTGAAGACGTCATGTCTATTACTGCAGAAGTAGTGGTTGAAGATCCGGAAATGGCATGGGAAGTTTCGTGGCGCAATGTGGTAGCAGCGTTCGCGGACGCTGATATAGAAGGACAAGTTGTGTTAGGAGAGCAATCGATTCCTACTATCGAATTCCTTCGAGTTCGGACCTGTGACCTGGCAGTCCATGCTTGGGACTTGGCTGTCGGACTTGGTGTAGACGACCGGATTGATGATGAGGTGGTGTCGGCCGCGCTTGTTTGGGCTCGGGAGCGTCGGGACCAAATGGCGCAGATGCCAGAACTCTTCGACCCGTCAAGATCATCTTCTCTCGGTGCAGATGAGCAAACCCAACTCTTAGAGATCTTCGGCAGGGAAGTCTGAAGGAGCCAAATACTCTCGTACCCTCAAGCATGTGAGTACCACGCGTCTTCGTTTCGCCCCGGCCCCTACTGGGTCCCTTCATCTCGGTTCAGCGCGCACGGCACTGTTCAACTGGCTTGTAGCCCAAAATACAGGAGGGCAGCTGATTCTTCGGATCGAAGACACCAACGCTGAACTCACCCGACCAGAACTAATTGACAATATCTACCGGTCTCTCGAATGGCTTCAGATTGGCTTTGATGGTGAACCGGTCAAGCAGAGCGAACGAGCCGACTTATATAACGACGCCGTTGAAGGATGGATATCGGACGGGCTGACCTACGTCGATGACGGGGCGGTCCGCTTTCGCGTTCCATCTGAAGGCACCACATCATGGAATGACACTGTTCGAGGAACTGTCACCTTTGAAAACCAACACATTGAAGACTTCGTCGTGCGAAGGGCGGACGGTACCGCCACCTTCTTCACCGCGAATGCGGTTGATGACTTTGATTTAGGGATAACTCATGTCGTCAGGGGTGAGGATCTTGTCAACGTGACCCCAAAGGTCATAATGCTGCGAGAAGCTCTTGGAGCCACGGACATGCCCGAGTTCGCTCACTTGCCGCTAATCGTGAACGAACAACGAAAGAAGCTGTCGAAACGACGAGACGACGTTGCCCTTGAGAGTTACCGAGAGCGAGGTGTCCTAGCAGCCGCAATGATCAATTACTTGGCCTTACTTGGTTGGGGACCACCAGACGACATTGAAGTGCGCCCAGTTGAAGAAATCGCTGCGCTATTCCAGTTATCAGACGTCAACCCGTCTCCGGCAATGTTTGACGTCAAGAAGTTGGAATCGATTAACGGCGACTACATCCGTGCGATGACACAAGAAGAATTCTCGGAAGCTTTGACGCCTTGGCTGAAAAACGAAATATGGAGTTCCTCGGTTGATCACGACCGCTTGTCCAAAGTGGCTCCCTTGGTGCAGGAACGGACTCGCGTGTTATCCGAAGGGCCACCACAGTTGGATTTCTTCTTTCTCGAAACACCCGAAATTGATCAGAGTGCTTGGGAGAAGGTCATGACGACAGATGAAGCACCATTGATTCTCGAATCTGCGAAAACAGCGTTTGCGACTTCGGATTGGGATGTGGATGTCTTGCATGAAACCTTGCGTGCCATCGGCGAATCACATGACATGAAGCTAGGTAAAGCTCAAGCACCAATCCGGGTGGCGGTGACCGGTCGACTGGTCGGCCCACCGTTGTTCGAATCGATGCATGCATTGGGACGTGAAATGGTTCTAGAAC
>SGYJ01000106.1 GCA_004214275.1 Acidimicrobiales bacterium
AGGATCTGACAACGTCAGCAGATGACGTTTGGAGTGTTCCTTGCCGGGATCAATAGTGGTCGGTACCCAGTGGGGCGATGAAGGCAAGGGCCGAGTCGTCGACATCGTGGCTAAGGAGTGTGCTCATGTGGTGCGCTATCAAGGCGGACACAACGCGGGCCACACGCTTGTTGTTGACGGTGAAGTTTTTGCGTTGCAATTAATCCCCAGCGGGATCTTGTATGACCATGTAGTGCCGATAATCGGTAATGGCGTGGTAATTGATCCCTATGTGCTCCTAGCTGAAATTGACACCCTCACTGGCAAAGGTGTTGATTGCCAACGTCTGATGCTGAGCCCACAAGCGCATTTAGTGCTTCCCTACCATCAGATTCTTGATGAATTGGCTGAGAGCCAGTTGGGGGAAAACAAAATTGGTACCACCAAACGCGGAATTGGACCTGCTTACGCCGACAAAGCGTCAAGAATTGGGATACGCGTCGAAGATTTACTTGACCCAGACCACCTCAGGTCTCGACTACGCAGTGCTTTATCGGAACGAAACGTAATTCTGCGAGATATCTATGGTCATGCAGGCGTAGACCCAGATCAACTAGCTGACGAATTAATCAACGAGGTTGCGCCCCGCGTGGCTCCATATATAGGAGACACGATTGGGCACCTTCATGATGCTTTGCACGCCGGGCAGCGTGTTTTGTTCGAGGGTGCCCAGGCGACATTTCTCGATTTAGACCATGGGACTTATCCGTTTGTTACTTCATCAAACCCCGTTGCTGGGTATGCGCTTGTTGGAGCAGGCATCGGACCTGGAGCGATCGATCAAGTCATCGGAATTGCTAAGGCCTATCTAACTCGAGTTGGTGCGGGCCCATTTGTTACCGAACTCGAAGATGAAGTAGGTGATCACCTTGTTGAGGTCGGCAAAGAATTCGGCACAAACACAGGGCGACGTCGGCGCACCGGATGGTTCGATGCAGTCATGGCGCGTCAAGCCGTTCGACTCAACGCTTGTACGGAAATTGCTCTTACCAAATTGGATGTTCTGGACCAGTTGGAGACCATAAAGGTATGTGTGGCCTATGAGGTAGAAGGCCAACGGTATGAATATCTGCCGCACCTGCGACGCTTGCACGATAGGGCTACCCCGGTCTATGCAGAATTCCCAGGATGGCAAACCGACCTATCAGGGGCAACGGAGCGCAATGACTTGCCCAGAGAGGCCGTTGAATACATATCTTTCCTTGAACGCCAGATGGGTGTTCCAATTCGATTGGTGTGTGTCGGTCCCGGCCGAGAGCAATATTTGCGGTTTGCAGCATGAAAGTCTGTGTTGTGGGGTCAGGGGGCCGCGAACACGCCTTTGCGAAAACTCTCTCAACCGAGGCAGAAGTCGTCGTCACTCCAGGCTCGGCAGGTATCGAGGGCAGTACTGCGGAACCAGCAACTGCGATTGATGCTGACCTGTACGTCATTGGCCCCGAAGTTCCTTTAGTTAATGGACTCGCAGATGAGCTGCGTGGGTCTGGACATTATGTCTTTGGCCCGGGAACAGACGGAGCTCTTTTAGAGGCTTCGAAAGCTTGGATGAAAGACTTGGTTCATGCAGCGGGCGTCCCAACTGCCGGCTACGCATCTTTTGAGGAAAACCAAATAGAGGAAGTAGCCGGTTTCTTATTGACGCTACAGCCCCCCTATGTCATCAAAACTGATGGACTGGCTGCCGGCAAAGGCGTTTTAGTGACCGACGATTATGAGGAGGCCCTAAGCGATGCAAGAAATAAATTATCTGGAGTTTCTTTTGGAGATGCTGGCCGTCGAATCGTTATTGAAGAAGGACTAACAGGACCGGAACTCTCTTTGTTCGCGTTGTGCGACGGACAACAGGCTGTCCTAATTCCTACTTCAGCACAGGATCACAAAAGGCTGCGTGACGATGATTGCGGCCCTAACACTGGCGGTATGGGGTGCTACTCCCCGATGCCAGGAATGAGTTCCGCTGATCTTGATGAATTAATGGACCTAGCTGTGCACCCCACAGTTGAAGAACTTAAAAAACGTGGCATTGATTACAGGGGCGTGTTATTTGCCGGGTTCATGATGACAAAGGATGGACCAAAATTACTGGAGTACAACGTCCGGTTTGGTGACCCTGAAGCCCAAGTCATACTGCCGCGGTTTGAAGGCAACCTGAGCGAAACTTTGTTGGAAGTAGCCAAGGGAAACCTGACGACACAACCAACTGTCTCAGCCGATGCAATGGTCACTGTTGTGCTTGCATCAGAGGGTTACCCCACGTCACCAAGAACAGGAGATGTCATTCACGGCATGGATGACGCAAAAACAATTGAAGGCGTAACTGTATTTTGCGCAGGCGTCGACTCAAATATCCAAGGTGAATTGGTAACGAATGGTGGCCGAGTGCTCAATGTATGTGGTCGAGCCCCCACTTTGAGTGCAGCTCGGGAGATCGCATACAAAGCAGTGGATGCAATCTCATGGCCAGGTATGCAACATCGCACTGATATTGGTGCTTCGATTGAGACAGGTATTAACCGGGAGGGAATCAAATGAAGGTCGCGATTTTAATGGGTTCGCCTCGCGACGGAGACAAGATGGCTGGGGCTTCGGAAATGCTTGAACGCTTTGATGTCCCACATGAAGTCCTCGTCATGTCAGCCCATCGAACCCCCGAACAGGTCGCAGAGCTTGCATCTAACGCTCGCGACAATGGATACGGAGTGATTATTTGTGGAGCTGGCATGGCGGCACATCTCGCGGGTGCGGTCTCAGCGCACACAACTTTGCCAGTGATTGGTGTGCCCTTATCGGGTGGCGTCAGTGGTGGAATGGACGCCTTACTTTCAACGGTGCAGATGCCGAGAGGCATTCCCGTTGCAACCGTAGCCGTTGATGGCTCGGCCAATGCAGCGGTTTTGGCCGTAGAAATACTGTCGTTGAATAATCCAGACTTAATAGAGCGGCTGAAGACCTTTAGAGATGAAGGTGCAAGGTGACCGGGTCCAAGCCCCTTGTAGCAAATGTCTTAGCGAATCGATACGCGTCGCCTGAGATGGCAGAAATCTGGTCAGCGGAAAACAAAGTTGTCCTTGAACGCGAACTTTGGGTAGCAGTCCTCGTAGCTCAAAAAGACTTAGGTATCAAAATCGACGACGCCGTAGTCGACGCATATCGATCAGTCATGACCGATGTCGACCTGGAATCCATTGATCGTCGCGAACGCGTCACATTGCACGACGTCAAAGCACGAATTGAAGAGTTTTCCTCATTGGCGGGATATGAACATATCCACAAAGGGCTTACTTCTCGAGACCTGACAGAGAACGTTGAACAGTTACAGATCAAACGGTCGCTAATTTTGACGCAACAACGGGTAGTAGCTGTGATTTCTCGACTTGCTGGCTTAGCCGTTCAATATCAAGAGACAGCGATAACGGGCCGTTCGCATAACGTACCGGCCCAAATGACGACTTTGGGGAAACGTTTCGCGAACCTAGGTCAAGAAACTCTGCTGGCCTATGAGCGTTTAGAGGACCTACTGAACAAATATCCGCTGCGTGGTCTGAAAGGTCCGGTTGGCACACAACAAGACCTCCTTGATCTTTTCGAAGGTGACGCCGGCAAGGTCGCCGAACTAGAAGAACGGGTTGCTAACCAGTTAGGTTTTGAACAGACGTTGCAAGCCGTCGGCCAGATATATCCGCGGTCACTCGACTTAGATGTTGTTAGCGCTCTAACGCAGACCGCAAGCCCATTAGGAAATATCGCCCTGCAAATTCGCCTTATGGCCGGACTAGATCTCGCTACGGAAGGTTTTAACGAAGGGCAAGTTGGTTCGTCAGCTATGCCCCACAAGATGAACGCACGCTCAGCCGAACGCGTCAACGGGTTTGTATCGGTGTTGCGAGGGCACCTCACGATGGCAGCGTCTATCGCTGGTGACCAGTGGAACGAAGGTGACGTGAGCTGTTCGGTAGTCCGACGCGTCGTACTCCCCGACGCCTTCTTCGCGATCGACGGAGCACTCGAAACTATTTTGACGGTCCTGGATGGCTTTGGGTCCTACAGCAACGTTATCGATCGGGAACTAGAGCGGTACTTACCCTTCCTCGCCACCACGCGACTATTGATGGCATCAGTCAAAGCGGGTGCTGGTCGCGAAGAAGCTCATGAAATTATTAAGCAACACGCGATAGAAGCAGCTCTAGAAATCCGAGAAGGTAGCTCCGGCGAAAATGATCTGATTGAACGCCTCGTGAACGACCCGCTCCTACCTTTAGACCGGGACGCCGCCACCGACGCACTTTCCGATCGCGGGGCCTTCATCGGGATGGCTGATTCCCAAGTGTCAGACTTCGTCGCAAGCGCAGCCACAATTACTTCTGGACACCCTGGGGCAGAGTCCTACCGCCCATCCCCCATTCTCTAGTAGAGGAGAAACATGAGCGAACTCAAATTACTCCACAGCGGCAAAGTGAGAGAGATGTATGTCGTCGATGATCAGCATCTGCTTATGGTGGCAACTGATCGAATCTCAGCATTCGACGTCGTGTTCAACGAACCGATCCCTGACAAAGGGAGAGTGTTGACCGCAATGACGGTTTGGTGGTCCGAATACTTAGCTTCGGTCGCATCTACCCACCTAGTTTCTGCCGACCCTACCGACTTTCCTGAAGCGGCCAGGCGGCCAGAATGGGAAGGTCGAGCGCTGCTGGTTCGAAGGGCAGAGATGTTGCCCCTTGAATGCATTGTGCGCGGATACATAACTGGATCCGCATGGAAGGAATACCAAGAATCAGGGACAATGCACGGGGCAACGTTGCCTGCAGGCTTACTAGAAGCCCAACAGCTACCTGAACCTGTCTTCACCCCGTCCACTAAAGCCACCGAAGGCCATGACATCAACATCAGCTATGACGAAGCGGTAGCCATCGTGGGAGCGGATTTAGCAGACGCGGCACGGTCGGTCTCTATCGAGGCGTACCGGCAAGCGTCGCAACACGCTGCGCAGCACGGGGTCATCATCGCAGACACGAAGTTCGAATTAGGGATAGTTGACGGTGAAATGGTGATAGCAGATGAGCTTCTAACGCCTGACTCTTCACGGTTTTGGCCTGCGGAAAACTGGAACCCAGGTGCAACACCAGTTTCGTTGGATAAACAACCAGTTAGAGATGCAACGGAAGCCACCGGCTGGGATAAGTCACCGCCGCCCCCACCTCTTTCTCCCGAAACGGTGACAGCAACTCGCGATCGGTATGTCACGGCTTATGAACGAATTACTGGCGAATCGTTCACAGAGTGGATTGGGCAAAGCTGATGCACTTCGACGTAAGAATCGAAGTCTCGCCGCGAGATGGCATAGCTAACCCTGAAGGTTCAACGATTGAACGAGCGTTGCCGGCGTTGGGTTTTGAGATGACTGGCAATGTGCGGGTTGGCAAGGTCATCCGTCTCCAAGTCGAAGCCGACTCAGTTGACGAGGCACACTCACTCGTTGAAGACATGTGTAATCGATTTCTGACGAACCCCGTCATCGAAGATGCTTTGGTGGAAGTTCTAGCAACATGAGTCATCGGGTAGGAGTAGTTCGTTTCCCAGGTACGAACTGTGAATTCGACACTATCGATGCAATACGAGCTCTTGGAGGTGACGCCGAAGTTCTCTGGCATGGGGACCCGTCGTTGAAGAACGT
>SGYJ01000107.1 GCA_004214275.1 Acidimicrobiales bacterium
GCCGGGACCTTGTTCAGCTACATCAATGCACTCAAGAAGAAGTTCGTTGGGAACGGAGCGATCGAGATCAAGGCGCAGCCTTACCGATCTAGTTGTCGAAAGAACACCGTCAATCGACGCTAAATCAACATTCTCTACGTCGTATCGAGCTGGGATGTGGTCATTTGATCTGGAAGAATTCATTCCCACAGTCAAGCGCACTGTCAGCTTCTTCGCTCAAACCAGTTAAAGGAAGATCAGAAGCCGCGGGTGTCTAGGTCCTAACGTGTCAAATATGAGTTCACGTCAACCCTTTTTGAACGCCCGCCTCCAAGGTTTCGGCGCGACGATTTTTGCTGAGATGTCTGCCTTAGCCATGAAGACCAATGCAGTGAACTTAGGGCAAGGGTTTCCTGACAAAGACGGACCTCCCGAAGTGATTGAAGCTGCAACATCTGCCATACGGAACGGTTTGGGCAACCAATACCCACCAGGCATTGGGGTTCCGGAGTTACGCCACGCTGTCAGCGAGCATCAGCGACGCTTCTACGGACTTTCATACGACCCCGACTCAGAAATCCTTGTTACGGCGGGAGCCTCCGAAGCGTTGGCTGCCGCCGTACTCGCTTTGTGCGAAACCGGAGACGAAGTAGTTACATTTGAGCCTTGGTACGACATATATGGTGCAAATATCGCCATGGCTGGGGCCACCAAAAAGGTAGTCACTCTTCGCCCACCCCACTACGCGTTCGAAGAATCAGAATTCCTCGCCGCACTATCGCCGAAGACTCGGCTCATTTTGTTGAACTCCCCACACAATCCAACCGGCAAAGTGTTCTCTCGCGAAGAACTCGAGTTCATAGCGAAAGTCGCAGTAGAACGCGACCTGCTCGTTGTCACTGATGAGGTCTACGAACACCTTGTTTTTGAAGGAGAGCACATCCCTATCGCTTCATTTCCGGGAATGCGTGAGAGGACCGTCACTATCTCATCAGGGGGGAAGACATTCGCGTTTACCGGTTGGAAAATCGGTTGGGTGTGTTCTACTCCAGAGTTGACTAGTGCTGTGCGGATAGCGAAACAGTTCTTGACCTACGTCAGTGGTGGACCGTTCCAATATGCGATAGCGGTTGGCTTAGCTCTCGGGGACGACTATTACGAGAACCTGTTATCCGACATGAGGGAAAAGCGGGACTTCCTGTCAGCGGGTTTGCGGTCAGCGGGACTTGAAATATTTGAACCCCAAGGCACCTACTTTGTTACTGCGGACGCTAGGTCGGTCGGATATGAAGACGGCCTCGAATTGTGTTGGCAACTTCCCGAAAAAGTTGGTGTCGTTGCTGTACCCAATGTCGTCTTTTATGACAACCAACACGAAGGGCAGCACCTGATTCGGTTTACCTTCTGTAAAAGCCTAGACACCCTGAGCGAAGCAGTGGACAGGCTGCAGGGTCTCACATGAGCCTCCGCGTAGCAGCACTTCAACATGACATCGTTTGGGAGGATCCCGACTCAAACTTTCAAAGACTGACGTCACAGGTCGAAAGTGCGGTAGCCGCAGGTGGACAACTTGTAGTCCTCAGCGAGATGTTCTCAACTGGATTCACCATGAATTCAGCAAAGTGCGCTGAAGCACTCGACGGCGCAAGTCACGAATTTCTGTTGACGCAAGCTGCCAAGCATCAGATTTGGATTACCGGCTCGGTACCGATGCGATGGGAAGACGGAATCGCCTACAACACACTTAACTTGGTGGCACCGAACGGCGACACTCACCGCTACAAAAAGATCCATCCGTTCAGCTTTTCTGCGGAACCTGAAAACTATGGGGCGGGAACCGAATTCCTTCAGCTCGAGATCGGAGGAACACGAATCACCTTCTTCATCTGTTACGACCTCAGATTTGCCGACGAATTTTGGCAAACAGCTCAATCCACTGATTTGTTTGTCATCCCAGCAAACTGGCCTGCGGGTCGCAGAACGCACTGGCAGACGCTCCTCAGAGCGCGTGCCATCGAGAATCAGGCCTACGTATTGGGCGTTAACCGTGTGGGTGATGGAGACGGGCTCAGCTATGCAGGAGATAGCGCACTCCTAGACCCGTGGGGTGAAACGATCGTGTCAGGCATGTCCGATGAGACTCTTTTGATCGCTGACGTAGACGCCGAAGTCGTGAAAGAGACCAGAACTACTTTCCCGGTGTTTCAAGATCGACGGACCTGAAAGAAGACCATTACCGCTAATCATTTATCGACTGGCCTTGGAGGCAACAATGAGTTTCGTTGAAATGCGGACATATCAATTGAAAACCGGAACGGCGAATACCTACGCCGCTCTCTACCTTGAGGAAGGCTTCGCGATACAAAAGAGTCACCTGGGTGAACCAGTGGGCTACTACGTAAGCGAAGTAGGAGACCTCAATCAGGTGATCCACATGTGGCGCTATGACAGTTTCGAAGAACGAACAGAGAAAAGGACGGCGCTATTTTCTGACCCTGCGTGGCTTGAATATGTCTCCAAGATCGGACCGATGGTTGTTACTCAAAGAAATGCGATCCTTAACGACATACTGAATTAGTCAGCTCAAACCGATCAATACGACAGTACTCATAGCGAAAGCGAGTCCTACCAGTCGCCTTTTCGTTAGCTGCTCACCTAAAACGATCCGAGCTAAGACCACAGTGACAGCCGGGTAGAGACTTGCCAGTACAGCGACTGGACCCAGTTGTCCATAACGCAACGCGAACAAGAAAGCTACGTTCGCGCCAGTGTCGCAAATCCCGCATCCGATCAGTGGGATCCAACCACTCGATGGTCGTAGTTGCACTTTGCGCGTCAAAGCGACACATATCAGTACTAGTGCTGCAGAAAATCGGCCCGTAACTATGGGCCAGGGTGCCGACTCAGTGCTGGTTTCACTCAGTAGAGAGAAGAAGAGACCGAAACCCAAGCCCGCCAGTAAGGCTTCGTAAATCACTGAAATAGAAACCCGAACGTTTTCGCCGGTTGGGTGAGAACTCAGGATAAAGATTCCGATTATGCCGATCGCAACCCCGAACCAAATCTGCAACCCTTGTTCGTCGCCTCGGGAAACCCCCCAAATTATTGGGAATAAAGCTGAAACGATTGCCGTAATAGGCGCGAAGATCGCCATCGGACCGCGCGCGAGTCCTCGATAGAGAAGCCCAAGACCTGCCATCCCTGCTAGTCCTGCTACGGCACCCAGAACCAAATCGTTCACGTTTGCTTTCGTCGCAATGAACGGGGCAATAACCAAAAGAGGTAAAGCACCAACCAAAGAAACTGTTGTCAGGACTTGGATAGCGGGATGTCGCCTCGAGCTCACTCCGCCTAAGAAATCGCCGGAGCCATAGAGGAATGCGGTGATAACAGAAAGAAAGACAGCCATAACAGGGTTGACATGAAAGTACCAAGGCCATCAAAGGGACAAACGAATTTATGGATCTCTGCAAATTAAAGAACCAAAGAATGTGGTCTTGGAAGCTCGGTTGAACAACAATGAAGTGTCCGATCTGAGCTGATCTGAAATCAGCGTTTGTTCCCGAAAGTTTTGATATATGTCGAATGCACTAATGGAGAAGTGGGCCTCAAAGACTGAAACGCTCGGTAGTTGGCTCTCGCTTCCCGACTCCCATGCTGCGGAAACAGTTGCTCGCGTCGATTTTGATTATGTGTGCGTTGACATGCAACACGGCATTGCCGACTACCAAGTCGCCGCGGTCATGTTGCAGGCCATAACTATGACGGGCAAGGGAACGCCCATATGTCGAGTTCCTTGGAACGAACCCGGAATCATAGGGCGCATTCTCGATGCCGGTGCACGCGGAATCATCATCCCTATGGTCAAC
Source organism: Acidimicrobiales bacterium (assembly GCA_004214275.1). Lineage (GTDB taxonomy): Bacteria > Actinomycetota > Acidimicrobiia > Acidimicrobiales > Poriferisodalaceae > MedAcidi-G3. Next base: position 3,849 of record SGYJ01000107.1, read on the forward strand.
TCAGTTGCAGAGGCTGAAAGTGCAGTCGCCGCGACGAAATATCCGCCTCTGGGCCAGAGGAGTTACGGTCCGACAATCATTGGAGCCCGTGCCGCGAATGCAGGGGAGGATTACTACCCGACCGCAAATCAGACCAATGCATGCATTCCCATGATCGAAACTCGCGACGCGGTGGAGAACCTTGATGCAATTCTCGGAGTTGAAGGAGTTGATGCGATATATGTTGGACCCGCTGACTTGTCATTGAGCTACGGGTACGGACCGGCCTACAGCGACGACAACGAAGAATACAAACAAGTCCTGGAACACATAGTTGAGAGATGCAACAAAGCGGGCAAAGTGGCGGGCATTCATTCCACGAGCGCTCTTGCAGCTAACCGCCGAGAAAAAGGCTTCATGATGCAAACAATCAGCGGAGATATTGCTGCCGTAGCCAAAGGGAGCTACCGAGATTTAAAAACCGCGGTCGAAGGAGGAGCCGGTGATGGTTCCTCAAAAATTTATTGACCTGTTTCCTGAGCGACGTGACTTTCGCTGCGGCGTGTAACTAACACGAAGTACACCCCGGCGGCACCGACTAAACAACCGGCAGTTTGAAATGCGACAGACATTGACGCGTTATCGCTTAACCAGCCCAGAGCTGGTGGCCCCAAAACGAAACCTACGTCGCCCGCGGATCGGTAGAGACCTACACCCAATCCACGCATCCGTTCAGGAAAGAGATCGGCTACGAACGCAGCCGGCGCCGGCCCAGCGGTTCCTGTGCCCAAGGTAAGGATCAGATTTCCTAATACGAACCACATAGGAGTCGAGCTCGAGCCGATAACGAAGGTCCCCAATGCAGCGGTCATTGCAGAAAACAGAATGACCGACGCGCGACCGATGTTCTCCGTCGCCCATGTTGCGGGCCACAATGTGAACAGCGTCATGACCCCGGTAACAGTGAACACCAAACCCAGTTCACCTGGACCCCACGCCAAAGTTTCATCTGCATGGAGTGGGACCAAGGTTGCTCGCGTGCCTGCTCGCGTCATAAAGATGGTGCCTGTCACAAACGCAATTGCTAGAAAAGGCCCGCTTCGTGCGATTCGTGCAGCTTCGCGAGCCGGACTTTCATCTTTGAGTTCGGGACTCGATGAACGGCGTGTTTCTGGGAGACGGAAAACGGCGTAGACCGCGGCAAATAAGGCGATGACCCCAACTAGGTGGAATGGCGCGGCGAGCCCCCACCGTTCAGCGACTAATCCGCCGAGTCCGGGACCTAAAGCAACTCCGACGCTTAACGCCCACTGGTTAGTCGCCACGTAACGGGCGCGGAGATCCGGTGGCGCGATATCGATCAGATAGATCAAGGCACCGCTCATAAAAAAAGCTGAACCCGCGCCAGCAACAAACCTCCATATCAGGAGTGACCAAATGTCCCCAGCGAAACCTGAGCCGAACATACCTATGGAGGTCAAGATCGGTCCACCTATGAGAAGGACTCGTCTCCCGAACCGGTCTGCAATCAGTCCCGCTGGAATGTTTAGAATTAACCGCGCTAATGCGAAAACTGTGAGGGTCAATCCGACCATCGTTGCGCTGACCCCGAAATCACGCGCGTACAGAGGAAGGACCGGGCCGACGACTCCCTGGCCTGCCATTACTAGAAACGTGGCACCGCAAAGAATTAAAAGTTTTTCCGCTTCTTGAAACTTTGCTCTCAGGACGGACACCTGTAATTGCTATCACCAGCACAGCACTAATCCTGTGACCTCAGTAGCATGCCAGTACTGGGGAAAGGGGACCCGATGCAGGTCAATTATCCAATCATCTCCGCCGATTCACACATCGCCGAAGCTCCCAACGCGT
>SGYJ01000108.1 GCA_004214275.1 Acidimicrobiales bacterium
CAATGGCCCAACGAGGCTACGCAATTTAGCTACCCAGACTGGATTTGGAGCCTGTTCTTAGAGACGTGGGGTCCGGAAGGACGAGCAGCGCTAATCTCAATGAATACGCCGGAACGGCCACAACCGAGGTCTGATGGGTACATCCAAGGCCAAGCATCTCGTTGGGTCAGCGAAGCCGTTGACGACGCATCACCCAACGGAGGAACGATCGTGGACCTCTGCGCTGCCCCCGGAGGAAAGGCGACGGCCTGCGGAGCAGCGTGGTCAGAGATTTGGGCAAATGAAATTGATCCTGCAAGGGCTCGCGTACTACGAGAAGTCGCTGAGAACTACCGCCCAGAGATACAGGTTGTGGTTAGTGATGGCACGAACACCCGCTTCGATGATCGCTTTGCCGATGCAGTCCTAGTTGATGCACCCTGCAGTGGGCTGGGAGCCCTTGGACGACGAAGTGATGCGCGCTGGCATATCTCTAAAGAAGCGATTAGCCGACTTACTGGCACCCAAAACGCATTACTAGAAGAAGCCTTACGCATATTGCAACCGCACGGTGTGCTCACCTACAGCGTGTGCACCATCACTCAAGAAGAAACCTGCGATCTAGCCCAAGCCTTCCATGAACGGCATCAAGAATTAGAAAGCCTCGATATACAAGGAAGACATTGGCGACAATATGGCGACGGAGGCCTCGTTTTGCCCCATGATTACGAAACAGACGGGATGGCTATATTCCAATGGCAGCGAGAAGGATAAGGACGAGTCGATGCGAATTGGCTTAATCTCAGATACTCACATCCCAGAAGCAGGCCCAGAGCTGTGGCCACAGACGTATGAAGCGTTTGAAGGCTGCGACGCCATTCTCCACGCTGGAGACATCTATGAAATTTCGGTCATTGAGAAGCTCAGCCAGATAGCGCCGACATGGGCCGCCCGTGGCAACGGCGACGATGGTTCTTCAGGACGCCAAGTGCAGCCGGACCACTCCCAACTAGCGGCGTCTTGGATCCATGATTTTGAAGGTCTCAGGGTTGGTTTAACTCACCACATGCCGATTCCAGAGTTACCGTCCTATGGAGTTCTTGATGCTATCGACAGACATTTTGACGGATCCAAACTCGACGTCGTCGTGTACGGGGATACCCATGTAGAACACATAACTACGGTCCATGACGTTTTATGTGTCAATCCTGGATCACCGACATTTCCGCACAATCTGTCTGTTCAGATGGGAACCATCGGGTTTCTTGACATCCGAAATGGGACCGCAGAAGCATCGATTTGGAGACTCACTGAAGACGGTATTGAACCCTTCGACTGGGACACGTGGGGGCGGCCTTGGTAAAGGTTGACTAGCTTCTTAGTTGTTCACATTGCGCTACAAGAAAGACATGGCAATGGATAAAAGTGACTGGTTATTGAGCACCGTTGAGGAAGCAATTGATCCACTAGAAGAGATCGTTGATCCCCACCATCATTTATGGGACTTTCCCACGGGCACCTATCTACTTCCCGAGCTACACACCGACACCGGTTCCGGCCACAATGTCGTGCAGACGGTTTTCGTCGAGTGTGGCGCCGAATACCGAAACGACGGGCCGGAGTATCTGCAGCCCGTAGGTGAAATTGAGTTCGTTCGGCAACAAGCTGAACTTTCAGAGGACGCTGATGGTGCGGAAATAGCAGGAATCGTAGGATTTGCTGACTTGACGAGAGGAAACTCTGTAGAAGAAGTCCTAGTTGCCCAAGACGCAGAAGGAGGCGGGAAATTTAGGGGTATCCGTCACGCCAGTGCGTGGGATAGCAGCGACCAAATTCGAGAATCACACACTAAACCTCCACCGGGATTACTAAGCCACGACGACTTCCGCGAAGGTTTCGCCAAACTAGGTGAGATGGGGTTTAGTTTTGACGCTTGGATGTTTCACCCTCAGGTTGAAGAATTGGTTGATCTGGTAGCGGCGGTGCCAGAAACTCCAGTTGTGTTGGACCACCTGGGAGGCCCTCTTGGTATTGGTCCATATGCAGACGCGCGAGACCAGGTTCGCGCAACTTTGCGACCAGCACTTGAGTCATTAGCTGAGCACGAACAGGTCATGGTCAAGGTAGGCGGGATTGGTATGAGTATCTACGGCGTCGGATTGAATCGCTTACCTGCAGCTCCGACATCAGAACATGTAGCTGATTTGTGGAGCGAGGACATACGGCATTGCGTAGACACATTCGGACCCGAAAGGTGCATGTTTGAGAGCAACTTCCCTGTCGACAAGCAAGGTTGTTCTTACACCGTCTTGTTTAATGCTTTTCAACGTATCGCTGACGAAGCGGGATGGAGTATCTCCGAGCGTGATGATCTGTTCTCTGGGTCTGCTCGCCGCTTTTATCGTCTGAACACTCCTTAGTGGCAGCACCGGAACTTCGGTCATCACGGCTACTGCTGAGACATTGGCACCCTGACGATAAAGAACCTTTTGCCTTTATGAACGCGGACTCTCAAGTTATGGAGTACGAACCGCCGACTTTGAGCGCTGACCAAAGTGACTTGTTGGCGGAGGCGATTCAACTCGGCTTAGAGGAGAGGAATTATGGGTTTTGGGCGGTGCAGATATGCGACGATGCCCGATGCGACAAAGCTTCTTTTATAGGTTTCGTTGGTCTTTCTGTTCCAACATGGGACGCACCGTTCACCCCATGTATGGAGATCGGATGGCGTCTTTCTCGACCACATTGGGGTTTCGGATATGCGACAGAGGCAGCAACACAGATTCTTGAATATGCCTTCAACGTTCTGCGACTTAATGAGGTCCTTTCGTTTACCTCGTTGTCTAACTCGCGGTCTATGGCAGTGATGCAACGTTTAGGGATGACGCGCGATGAAAACGAAGATTTCAACCATCCGAATCTTGATTCGAACGACAGTTTGTGTCGCCATGCGTTGTTTCGTATGTCAGATCGACTGTGGGCGAATAGATGAAGGAAGTTCGAAGCTAGATGATTCCTGCAGGAGACTCTTGAAGGCCTGCCCATTGGGTTGCATCATGGCCGTACAACAACCTGCACCCATCCTCGTCTCTCAAGTCTCTCAGCTTTCTCATTGAAGCCAATTGCATATCGTGATCGAAACCAAATGGCGGTAATAACATTTCTTCAAGGACCGCTTCCCAATAAACGCAATCTCCCGTTAACACGACCGGTCCGCTCTCTAGATTGACTCGGAGGGATTGATGTCCTGCTGTGTGGCCAGGTGTCGGAATACAGATCACCGAGCCATCTCCGAAAACGTCGTGAGTGCCATCAATTTTCAACACGTCATGACCTAAATCGAAATCAGCGGGGTTGTAGACCTCATGCTCGATGAGTTTGGGATGATGAGCCGAGTCCCACTCTGCGTTCTGAACAATGATCCGAGCGTTAGGTATCAGTGAAGTACCTCCACAATGGTCGAAATGAAGGTGGCTGAAGATGATGTTGTTTACACCAGACGGGTCTATTTCGGCCTTTTCGAGACGTTCGGAAACCTTGTCTTCGGAAATAAAACGAGACTCAAATTGGCGGGCCATCAGGGGATATCTGGCTCCAACTCCGTCTATCAATTCGTGATGCAGACCAGTGTCAAAAACAGCAGTTTGACCACTGGGATGAATGATTAGCCAACTTGGTATTGGTAGCTCAACGTCTCCATCTAAACCCGCTACCACAGAAGAAGCCGAAGTGGATAGCCAGCCACACTCGAGAGGAACCAGTCGTAGTGATGTCATTGCAAAACGTTAGCTTGCCGACGTTGTCGAATGCAGGGTGACTGCCTTAGCGGTCTTCTCTCGCCCAGAGAACATCGGTCAGTCGCCCACACCGCTGCTGCAAAGCCTCAAGTGCATCACAGATCAAATCTTCTCTGTAGCGTTGGCCGACGATTTGAACTGCGGCGGGCCGTTCTTCGACCATTCCGGTACCGATCACACCTGCTGGCAAACCTAGGTAGTTGATGGCCATGGAGTAAGTCGAGGCTTCGATGAAATCTTTGCATGCTTCGAAACTTTGGAGGTCGTAATCCCAGTCGTAAAGCCGATTCATATAAATCGGGGTCAGTACGAGGGGGTAGTCCTCTAAGAACAGATTCCAGTCCCGCATCATTCTCGTCCGATCACCGAAATCGTGAATGAAGCGGTCGAGCTCAAGTACTTCGCCCATACGAAAGAAATAATCAAAAGTCGTTTTAATTTCGTCGCTGCCGTATTCAAGGACCAGGGGCCAAAGAGCGACATCCATTTCAGTTATCAGGGTTCGGAACCAATCTCTGAATGGCTCGACAACTGACGGAGTGGTGACTTCCACAACGTGGTAGCCAGCATCCTTCAACGCGTCGGCAGCCTGGTCAATCAGATCAGCGATGCCTTCATGCATGGAGTAACCGCATGGATCTTTAGTTACGGCGACAGTTATTGGGTCATCTAGAGGAGATCCACGCCAAGGGATTGGCGGACACAATGGGTCTCTCGGGTCCGGCCTAATCATGGCTTCTGTAGCCAAAGCAAGGTCCTGGGCGTCTCTAGTCATGATCCCCTGAACCGACGTCACTTGAGATAACGGGCCGCGCTCCGCTGGAGCGCTGGAGTTGTATACAGGAATTCGATTATTGGTCGGCTTAACAGTCGTGATCCCATTCGCCAGTGCTGGGAACCGCAGTGAACCACCAATGTCATTTCCGTGATGTAGCGGACCAAAACCTGCAGCCGCAGCCGCGCCCCCGCCTCCCGAGGAGCCGCCAGGGCTGGCGTTTTCATCCCATGGGTTAAACGTCCGGCCTCGCAACGGGTTGACCGTGGTTCCCCGCATCGAAAACTCAGGGACATTCGTCCGACCGATCACAATTGCCCCAGCGTCTCGCAGGTTTTTTACCAAGGGGGCATCCTCAGACGCAATGAGACCTTCGAAAGCGGGTACCCCATTCGGGGTCGCCTGACCAGCTACATCAATATTTTCTTTAATCGTGACCGGTACGCCATGCAGAGGCCCTACAGCTTCTCCAGCAGCGATGGATTCATCGGCCGCTGCGGCAGCGGCGAGCGCCTCATCGGGAAACTCGACGGTGATGGCATTGAGATCAGAGTTCTTAGCGGCCACTCGATCGAGAACTGAACCAACGACCTCGCTAACAGAGAAACTCTTTTCCCTTATGCCTTGCGCCAATTCGGTAGCGCTTAGCTGCCACAGTTCTTCCATGGTGACCTCCTCAAATCCCTCTTGTTGTAGGTCGATGGTCAGGGAATTGGGCATCACGGTTTTCTGTTTGAGCCATAAAGGCCTCCGCCATGTCGTCGGGATCAAACATCGCTGCATTCCAAGTCGCTATGTACTCCAACCCGTCAGCTACGGAATGGTCCCGTCCATAATTGAGTGTTTGTTTCGTTCCCCAAATAGCCATCGGACTTTTCGACGCTATCTCTTGTGCGATTTCGAGAACGGCGTCGTCCATTGCGTCCTGGTCTTCATAGATGTCGTTAACGAAACCACGCTCTTTTGCTTCCGAAGCGGACATGTTGCGACCGGTGTAAGCCAGCTCTCGGACCACTCCTTCGGGCACCAGTTTTGGCATCCGCTGCAATGTTCCGACATCGGCGGTCATACCTATGTTGATCTCCTGGATACAGAAGAATGCATCTT
>SGYJ01000109.1 GCA_004214275.1 Acidimicrobiales bacterium
GTGTGGCTTGAGCCAACACCAGGTCACACTCCTGGTCATCACAGTGTCCGAATCTCATCGAATGGCGCGGATGCTGTCATCACAGGTGATCTTTGCCATCATCCAATTCAATTTCAGCTACCGGAATGGTCAAGTGAGCCTGATGTTGACAAACCGGCTGCTACCGCAACCCGTCGACAGTTCGCTGAACGTTACTGCGATGACCACACGTTGATTCTGGGGACCCATTTTGGTGGTCCTTCTTGCGGGCTTCTCCGACCCATCGAAGGTTCTTGGTGGCTCGACCCTGCAGGTTTCGCGGACACCGTTGACGAGTAACAGGTCAGCAGCTGATTCTCAACGCGGAAACCACATCATGTTCAGCTTGATCCATCGATAAGCCCCAGTGTTGCTTGATGGCGATCCATGCTGTGAGATACGCACAGTGGAAGTCTTCTGATGGTGGCATCCATTCTGCTGGATCTTTGGCGCCTTTCGATCGGTTCGAAGAAGCAGATACTGCAATGAGTGACTCGGGGATCGACATGTCGTTGGCGAACGCTTCGCGCCGTGTTGGGTCCCAGGCCCAAGCACCGCTGTCCCATGCCTCTTTCAAAGGCACCATGTGATCAACATCAAATGTTGAAGGATCGGTAGTTTCGATGCCGTCGAAGGCGCTGTACCAACGGCCTCCTTCTATCGAACATTTCCCAGCTACCACTACCTCAATGAGTGACTCTTCGATCAGAACTTCTCGTCGCGTGTCGCAACCGTCGTTGTCAGCGTCCGACCAGTGCTTAAACAACTTGCGTTCATAGCCACCCTCATGTTCAGGTTCAATCACGATAGATACGGGCTGTTGACGAGTTGTTGTTATTTGTGTGACCACCGGCTTGCTTGTTGTTGTCGTGACAATCACTGTTGAAACGGTTGCTGGCTTCTCTGTCTTTGTTGACTCGGTCTCTTCTAATTCAGGAAGAGTGCAAGCCGTAACCAGCATCACAGGGACCAAATACGAGAGCTGTCGCTTCATTAGGAAGTTTCCTTCCGACCAGTGTCGTCGGGTTTGTTTCTGGAATGCCAAGTGGCCAACAAAATCAATAAGAAAGCAATGGCAACCACAATCGCCTTCTTCCAATGTGACTTTGGTCCACAATCACAAGCGTCCTCGTCGACCTCCGAAACAGCCGAGTCTGACCCTTCCTGTAGAGCGAACTCAAGAACTTCATCTGACGCCGGCCCACTATTCGAGGCCTCTAGAAACCTTTCCTCAGCTGTCTCTATCCGCTCTAGGGCTTCATTACCTTCGATTACCGCAGATACGGCACTCCCGTGTGACACCGCTAACAAAAAACAAACCAGGGCAACGAAGTGACGCACGCACCAAGTCTGCCATCGAGTCGAGGTTGTTAGGAGACTCGGAACTCAGCGGACCTAACGAGCAATGGCAACGAAACTTACGCTCCAATCCCATCGCACTCGTCCTCCATCGTTGTCCACATGACAAAGCGCTACTGAACGCGCAAGGATCGTTAGGCGAGGACCTAAGGCGGGGGTTACTCACAACCATTTGCTACCGCCACAGGAGGAACATATGAGTGTGGGCAATCTGTCAGACGTGGCTCAAATCATAGAAGCCATACTTTTCTCGTTCACAGTGATCTATATAGCCATGGAAGCGAAACAAGCTCTCAACTTGACCAAAGCACAGTACGGTCACAGCTTGACCCAACGTATGTACGACCGGTACCTGTCATCTGCTCAGAACACTGATTTCGCAATGTTTATGGCCAAGAATTGGGAGGGCGATGATATGGCTGATCACGAACACTGGCGTGTGACGCTATGGATGAACACGCTGCTGGTCGACATTTTCGACACCTGGGATATGCACGACAAGGGGCTGGTTGACAAAAGTCACCTTGACATGCGGGTTCAAGCTGTTGAAGGGCTTATGAAGATGCGTCTTGGGCCCGCTGTTTGGCAACTTTGGAAGCCCGCTCGAGATCCACGATTCATCGACTGGTTCGAAACAGAGATTTTCGACACCGGAAGTGTTGCGCAAAGTTCTTAGCGCTCGGCCTGACGTTACAAGCGCCAACCGGTCTAAAGTTTTGGCAAACCCTTCGTAGGGTTTATCCGGGGGAGGGTCACATGATCCAGGTAGGAGAACAAATACCTGACGTCGAGGTAATAATGCTGGGACCGGACGGTTCGCCTATGCCTGTCCGTACCGGATCCCTTTTGGGGGCCGGCAGGAATATTTTGTTTTCGACACCTGTCCCCTTCTCACGTGGTTGTTCTCAAGTCCATCTTCCCGGCTATGTCGAAAATGCACAAAAACTAGCGGGTGGAGGAGTGTCCAGAATTGCTTGTACCGCTGTTCGCGATCCGTGGGTTATGGATGCGTTTAACAAGGCGCACGGCTCTGCCGAAGTAATGATGATTCCTGATGGCGAAGGAGATTTTGCTCGAGCTTTGGGTATGGAGATGCCTGGCGAACCAGGATTCGGAATCGGCATGATCTCTCAGCGTTATGCGCTCGTTACCGAAGGCGGCATAGTCACGTCGGTTTCCGTTGAAGATGAACCTGGGATCATGCAGACAAGCCTTTGTGACGCGGTAATGGGTCGCTTGCAAGACACCTCATGGTGGAAGCCAATTTGAGGCTTTGCCTGTGACAATGGGCTATCGCTCTTAAATGCCGCTCAAACCCCCTTTCCTCTAGAACATTCCTCTAGTAGACAGCGGCTCACTCCTCCCCTCCAGGAGACGTGAGGTCAGCTAGAAATGGCTGGGTACCGCTGAATAGTTGTCGCCGATTCGGATGTGGCGACTATTCGTTGCCGTTCCGCGAAGGCTAAGTGCTTAGTTGTCAGACTTGTACGCTACGACGTCGATTTCGAGCAATGCATCAGGGATCAGTAGGCCCGATATGACTGCTGTGCTAGCTGGAGGGTCTTTGGGGAAATACTCTTTTCGGACTGCGCTGTAGGCCGCGTAATTAGCTGCATCGGTTATGAAAGCCTGCAACTTGACCACATCAGTGAGCGCGTACCCTGCTTCTTTGAGTACTAGTTCGACGTAGCTGAACTCCTGTGTCGCTTGGCCAGTCATGTCTTGCGTCAAGTCTCCAGCGATGCAGCCAGACACGTAGAGGAAAGGTCCAGCTTGCATACCCGGAGAAAATGCTCCTGATCGGATCATCTCTGGGTGAGCGTGAGCTTCTTCAAGTGCTTGAGAACGTATAACGGTGCCTGCCATTGGTTGAATCCTTTTAAATTTAGTTGTCCCTGGTGTGGCAACCAGTTACGGAAACACCGGTTTACACGTTTATTTCAAGAGGCGACGGATCAGCAGCTAGCTATATGCGCGGGTCGTCACGCAGTGCCTCTTTCCATGATCGAAAACTTGAATGCCATTCACCGTCAGGGCCTTTCCCTCCTGGGACCTGGTCTGGTCCTAAATCAAAGAGGTGAAACTCCGACTGGTCAGCCGGGTTCAACGCCATATATCGACCCGGACCGCGTGACTGTCCGGCGAGCCAAACGAGCCACCCAAAGATTCTTCGCTTGAAGTACGGCTCCGGGTTCCCTTTTATATCTGCACCCAATCTCAGTAATTCATCTGGTGCTGCGTCCCAAGCCACAGCGGCAATATTCCGATCTCGGGTAGGGGTGTCGGGAAGATCGCTCAACGAGACCGGTGAGTAGTCAAAGGGTCGCTTATCAGCTGGAATCGCTCGATCCATTAGAACCCTCACCGAGTGCAGAAGCACAAAACTTAGTCAAATGGTGGACCAGAGCACGCCAGACCGAAAAGTTTTTAATTGGGTATCAGGAATCGACCTTGAAACTCAGATGCTGACTCCCGACAGCTCCAAAGTTGTGTCATGGCTTGTCCTAGTAGGCGCCTTCTGCTCGCAGGTGCTCGATTTCTTCCCAGCTAAAGCCTGCTTCAAGAAGTACCTCTTCGGTGTGTTGCCCAAGACTGGGTGCCACGACAGCCGGTTTAGTTGGGGTAGCGCTCATGTGGATCGGGTTGCCAACGACGGTGATCGAACCGTATTCAGGATGCTCAACCTCGACTACGTAGCCGTTGATGAGGTTGGTTTCGTCGGTAACCACCTCGTCGTAGGTCTTTACTCGTCCGTAGCGTTGGCCCCATCGCTGCAGTCGTTCGTCCCATTCGTCGGTAGTTCGAGTCGGAAAAACTTCATCGACGATGCCTCGTAAAGTGTCAAGATTTTCCTGCTCTAAGACCAGCGTCGCGAACCTCGGGTCATCCATGAGGTCCTCTCGGCCTATGCAGGTCGCAAAATCGTTCCACAGGTGTTCTGGTATACCCAACAAGTAGATGTATCCGTCGCTTGTGGGGCATCGGTGAACCAGGCCTCGAAGGATGGGGTGATTGTTGTTGGGTCGGCCGGGAGCTTTGCCACTCAGCATGGTGTAGGTCATTTCTGAAGACTGCGCGTAAATGGCGCTTCCTACTAGGGACACGTCGACTCGTTGGCCTTCACCGGTTCGTTCTCGGTGGACAAGAGCTGCGAGGATGCCGGTGATCATATTTTGTGCGCCGAAATGGTCGCCTATGACTGCTCCAACAATGGTTGGGTCTCCGTCGTCGTGCCCTGTCACTGACACAATCCCGCCTTCGGCTTGCCCCACCATGTCTGCGCCCTCGCGTTTTGAGTTCGGTCCTTCAGGACCAAAGGTGGACCCCGCTGCATAAATCAATTTGGGGTTTATTTTGGTGAGGTCTTGGTAGCCGATTCCCCACTCTTCAGTTGTTCCGGGGACAAAATTGTGAATTAGTACATCTGTCGTTTCGACCAGACGTAGTAGGGCTTTCTTTCCGCCAGTCGTTCGAAGGTCGAGGGTGACTGAACGTTTACCTCGGTTGTTCGCTTCGACATAGGGGGAACGGTCATCGTCGACAGCGACCGTTAACCAACGTCCTAAGTCTCCGACTTCGGGCAGTTCAATTTTGATGACCTCAGCACCAAGGTCGTGCATCATCGCTGCGGCTTGGGGTCCCTGAACCAAAATAGATAGGTCTAAGACCTTGTACCCAGTCAGTGCCCCCATTGCCTTGACGCTAGCGCATGCACTTTTTATGTTCTGATCCACTGCTCTTAATGGGTCACTACTATCACTGAGCGAAGGCGTGACCCGCTACTCGGGCGGCAGCCTTGAGAGGCAGAAGATGGGTGTGGGGTCTGGACCTTTACCGGATCGCTGTCCGTCCCGTATAGGCAATCAATTGAGTTAACGGGTCATCTGTGTCTGAGTCAAGCGCTGCAGCGAACACATTGCTGGATCTCATATTCGCTGATTCTTCGATGCTTTTGAGAGTCGCTAATGCTGCGCTACATAGTTCATCGTCGAGGTTGTGGGGCACACCAGTAGCTTGGGACAAGTCCCAGGTATGGACCGTTGAGTCATAAAACGCTGGTTCCAACCATTCCTCGAGTGTCATCGTTCCTCGCTGGGTGCCGATAGCTGGCTGATTCCAGACATCGCCAGACAAGACATCGTTCATTTTGGTGTAACAACGGTTCCACACACCTAATGGGTCCGTTGCTGCATCTTCTGGCAGGCCCCGAATCATTGACAGCATCGTTTTGCTAATGAATAGGTCATCGTCACCTCGTG
>SGYJ01000011.1 GCA_004214275.1 Acidimicrobiales bacterium
GCCGAGCGGTTTCGAAGCGGTCACTAGTGAGGTCGTAGCAAACGAATTCAGTGACCAATTCGACATATTTATAACCATTTTTCAGAATGCCCTCCTGGTTTTTGCAGCGGTTGCGCTCATCGTCAGTGCCTTCATTATCAACAACACTTTCGCGATCGTTCTCGGACAACGTATCCGGGAACTTGGATTACTTCGCGCAGTAGGAGCGACGGGTCGTCAAATACGTTCTTCGGTCCTAACCGAAGCTCTACTTATAGGCGTTGTTGCTTCTCTCGTCGGCGTCTTCGCTGGTACAGGAATTGCTTGGAGTATCAAAGCACTTATAGCTCAAGTAGGCGATGGATCCGGGCTCCCCGACGGACCATTGGTCATAGCCACTCGGACGTGGATCGCGGCCGCAACTGTGGGCATAGGCGTAACTTTGCTGGCTGCTATTTCACCAGCTAGAAGAGCATCGAGAATTCCTCCCATTGCTGCTCTGAGAGATGACCTAAGCCTTTGGTCAGGCAACAACCGACGCCGCACCGTCGTCGGTCTCCTTCTCGGAGTGGGCGGTCTCTTAGCTACCACCTTCGGAACAACAAGCAACGCTGGCGCCTCAAGACAGTTGGCTTTACTTGCCTCAGGGGCGTTATTGCTCTTTGTTTCGATCTCTCTCCTGAGCACATTGATAGCTAGGCCGGCAGCCCGTCTGTTGGGTTGGCCGATGACACGCTTTGCTCGCGCGTCCGGCAACTTGGCTCGAGAGAACGCCAGCAGAAACCCTCGCAGAACAGCGTCGACCGCCTCAGCTCTGATGGTAGGACTCGCGTTGGTTGGCATGGTGCTAGTCGTAGGTACCAGCTTCAAAAAAACGTTTTCATCGGCCCTCGACTCATCTTTAGGGGCGGAGTTCTTCATCGATACAGAAGGACGCAACTCCTGGGGCTTCAGCCCCCAACTTGTTAAAGAAATCAAAGAGATTGACGGTGTGGCTATAGCCGTCGGCTTTCGCGGAGGACCCGGCACCGCCCAAATGAGCGTGGCGGGCGCATCCAAAGATGTGATCGGTACCCAAGAAGAAGGTCTGGGTCGTGTACTAGACCTCTCCTTGATTGAAGGCAGCTATTCAGGTTTATCCAACGATGGTGTCCTAGTGCACGAGGATCCGGCTGAAGATCTGGCTCTGGCTGTCGGTGATGTGGTGTCAGCAACATTCCCAGTAAATGGTAAGAAAGATTTGCGGGTTGTTGGAATCTTCGACGACGGTTCGATCCTCGGAAACTGGGTCATCGACATGAGCACCTACGAAACCGGTTTTGACCCAGCGCGACAGTCAGATCTTTTCGCTGCAATAAAACTTGAAAAGGGGGTCGAGGTACAAAACATCCGATCACAACTTGACGCTGTTGCCGCCAATTATCCGGAGGCGATTCTCCAAGACCGAACCGAGTACCAAGAAACAATTGAAGGCCGAATCGACACCTTACTGATGACCGTCAACGCACTCGTCGGATTCGCCGTCATCATTGCTGTCTTGGGCATCGTCAACACTTTGATGCTGTCAGTGTTCGAAAGAACAAGAGAGATTGGGCTTCTCAGAGCAGTCGGCATGACGCGGCGACAAACACGGCGAATGATCAGATGGGAAGCAGTAATAATCGCTGTTTTCGGTGGGGTATTGGGGATACTTGTTGGAACTTTGCTCGGGTTCATCGCAGTTCAAGCAATGCCCGACTCATTCATCACAGATTTCGGCATTCCGGTCGGCAATTTTGTCATTATTCTCGTCATGTGCATTGTTGTTGGCGTTCTAGCTGCAATTCTGCCCGCCCGACGGGCAGCACGACTTAACATCCTCGACGCGGTCGCTCACTCCTGATGTCTATGAACCCCCAGAACCTCAGCCAAGAAGTCCTATCTTTTTTGGACGAACGTCACCTTGCTTCATTGACGCTTCTGCGGCCGGACGGCAGCCCACACGTAACTGCTGTCGGATTCACTTGGGATCAGGACAGCCAGTTAGTCCGGGTGATCACATGGGCAGGGTCAATGAAAAGCAAAATCTTGGAGCAAAAACCAAATAGTCGGGCTGTTGTCTGTCAAATCGACGGGGGCCGTTGGCTAAGTCTCGAAGGAACCGCCGTTGTCACTTCCGACGAGGCAAGGTGTAAAGAAGGGACCGAACGTTACGCCAGCCGTTACCGCATCCCCCAAGACCGCCAAGATCGCACTGTCATCGAAATTTCAGTTGACCAGATCCTCGGATACGCCTAATAGAACAACTGAATGTCGTGAAAACTTTCACACCACGCTCTTCGCAGCTTTAGTCGCACAAGACATCGGGCAGCGGGCGGGCATGAACAACGGCCAAACGCTTGGTTGACCGGGTGAGAGCAACAAAAAGAGCTCGCAAACCTTGCGGCTCTTCATCCAAAATCACCGCTGGCTCAATTACGACGGTCCCATCTAACTCAAGTCCTTTGACCAATTGAACCGGCACTAAGGCAATCTTGGGGTGTAGGGGTCCACTGACGTTTCTACTAGCGGTAGTTGCTCTCCCGTAATCAATGCCCTTGGCTTTAAGAGCGGCATCAACTTGGTCAATCAAACTCTGTGGTGCGATGACTGCGACTGAACCACCACCAAGGGCTTCCGATTCCTCTTCAACTAATAACACAGACTTCTCTACTAAATCGTGGCTGGCACTATCAGCATCGCTGCCAACTTGGATTATGCGCGGTGGGCTGCCCACTGAACGAACTGCCCTTGGCGCAGCCAGATCCGGGGCCGCCACCGCAAGAACTTTGTTCGCCAGTTCCAGATTAGGCGCGGGAATGCGATAACTCAGTGTGAGCTCTCGGACACGAGGTTCTTTAGTGAGGGAAGGTAGATGGTTCAACACTTCGTCCCAGTTCGCCGCTGCTCCCGGCGCTGTCGCCTGAGCGATGTCCCCAACCAACGTCATGGACCCGTTGAGTGAACGACGAGAAATCATCCGTAACGCCATGGGCGTATGGTCCTGCGTCTCATCGACGACTATGTGACCGAAGGTACGCAGTTCGGGGTCCCGAGCTTTTCGATCTCGGTCCAGCCGAGGGCCAAGCCCTGAATACGCCTCATCAAGCAGTGGCACATCCCCGTCGCTCCATCGGTAATCAGCGAGAGATTCACCCCGAGGTCGATACAACGTCGCCCATTCTTCATCAGCTAAATCGTCTCCGGCTGCAGACCCTAATAGTGCTTCCGAACCATATAAATCTCTGAACAGTTGCGCTGGGGTCAATACCGGCCATATCCATTCGAGGGCTTCCAACACTCTCGGATCTCTACGCAATCGATACTGAACATTCTCAGGATCGGGCTCTGAGTGGTGCGAACTTGCAAGGGCAGTGAAGAATTCTTTCTCTACATACCCGCGTGCCGCGTTATGCCTCCGATACCGCCGTCTAGCTTCACGCACAATTTTTCTGCTTTGAGCAACCGTGATACGGAGCCGCGTGAGGCCAAAACCAACGACCAGATCTTCACGGAGGGCACGCTCACGATCTTTGATCGCGTGCGCGATTACCGAGACCATGCGCTCGCTTCCCTTCACCGCAGCGGAGCTTGGGTGATCGGGTAGCGTCACTCGAACATCGTCGAAAAGGTCCCCAAGCAGATCCGCCAAAACAGTCAGATAGACACCCGCTTCGCCAAGACTTGGCAGAACCTGTTCGATGTATCGCAAGAAAAGCCGGTTGGGTCCAACTACCAGTACCCCCTGACCTTCAAGAGGGAAACGGTATGTGTAAAGCAGATATGCAGCCCTATGAAGAGCAACAACTGTTTTGCCGGTTCCCGGGCCGCCTTGAACAATTAGCATCCCCTTAAGTGGGTCACGGATGATTTCATCCTGTTCACCCTGAATGGTGGCGACAATATCTCGTAACTGTCCGTCACGATTCTGATCAAGCGCTGCTAGAAGAGCTCCGTGACCCTGAAATCCTTCATCAAGTTGATCAAGGTCGAACAACTCATCTTCGATATCTAGTAGCTCACGTCCGCGACTCACAAAATGACGTCGACGAATAAGACCCATGGGATCACGACCTGTAGCTCGATAGAAAGGTTCAGCTATCGGCGCTCGCCAGTCAACGACAACCGGTTCTTGTCTTTCGTCTGCTACTGCAAGTCTTCCAATGTGAAACCGGTCTTCAGTATCTAAATCAATTCTGCCGAAAATCAGTGAAGCAGACCCCAATTGGAGCTGCCCAAGTCGATTCTGGACACTTCCTTCGATCACATCTCGTTCATATCGCGCCTGGGTGGTTCCTCCGCGCCCCACTTCGACCATTCCGCGTAATTTTTGTGCCCGTTCACGCGCTCGGTCCAACAGCAAGTGCGCACGATCAATGTGTGCCTGTTCGGCTGCGATTTCGGGATGTGTCACTCGTAAATCACCGGTTTAGAGAACGAACCAGCATACCGTTCATCACCGAGATATTTCAGAATGACGCTCGTTTCCAAAAAGTGGCACTCAGCGACTGACAAACCAAAGACCAGTGGGCTTAAAGGGCCGGTAGCGTCTGAGTTGAAATGTCGATACCAAACGACCACCCGAGCCACGCTCTCTTCGACAGCTCATACTTGCGCGCCTGCAGGCTCCAAGAGGTTGAGCAAGTACCAGTTTGGTTTCAGCGACAAGCCGGTCGTTCTTTACCTGAATATCGAAACATTCGCGGTACCGGCAGCATCCTCGACACAATTGCAAATCCTTCGCTCGCGGCTGAGATCACCCTCCAACCGGTCCGCCGCTACGGAGTGGACGCGGCGATCTTATTTTCTGACATCGTGGTTCCAGTTAACGCGATCGGCTTCAACGTTGATGTCGTTCCAGGCATCGGTCCAACGGTTGACCAACCCTTCAGGGATAAGACTGATCTAAAGCGTCTTCGTGTCCTAGAACCAGAAGTTGATACGTCATACGTTTTGGCAACCGTTGAAATACTGGCTGAAGAATTAGAAGTTCCGCTCATCGGGTTCGCAGGCGCGCCATTCACAATCGCTAGCTACTTAATTGAAGGTCAGCCATCGCGGAACCACGCTCGAACAAAATCACTGATGCACTCAGAACCCAGGGTCTGGCATGACCTAATGGAACGTCTTTCCGATATCGCTATCGCGAGCATGCGATCGCAGATCCTTGCAGGCGCCAGCGCTGTCCAATTATTCGACTCTTGGGCGGGCGCTCTGTCAGCTGGTGATTACAGGAATTACGTGTTTCCCCACAGCCAACGAGTTTTTAGCGAACTTGAAGATCTTGAAGTCCCTCGAGCTCATTTCGGTGTTGGAACCGGAGAATTGTTGTCACTAATGAGTGAAGCTGGAGCCGATGTTGTGGGCGCCGACTGGCGTGTACCGATAGACGAGGTACGGCACAGAGTCGGTTCAGATACTGCTGTACAAGGAAACCTCGACCCCTCTATCTGTTTGGCTGAGTGGCCGGTAGTTGAGAGACAGGCTCGCGAGGTGCTGAAAGCAGCCGATGGTCAACCGGGCCACATTTTTAACTTGGGTCACGGAGTATTACCTGAGACTGACCCCGCCATCCTAGAAAACTTGGTCGAGTTGATCCATACCGAAGGCTTGCAACTCGCGTCCTCTGGGCCATGACCAGCCAAGTAGTTGTTGTTGGAGGCGGAATCGCAGGCTTGACTGCATTCCGTCAAATTCAGAAACAGCCCGGAGTGGACGCTGTTCTCTTGGAAGCATCCTCACGTCTCGGCGGCAAAATCAGAACAACAAATTTTTTGGGTCGCCCGGTAGACGAAGGGGCCGATGCCTTCATCACTCGGGTGCCCTGGGGAATTGAACTTTGCACAGAACTTGGATTGGATAGCTTTCTAATTAGTCCCGCCACTTCAACCGCGTATGTGTTAGTCGACGGTGTTTTGAGGAAGCTCCCCGAAGGTCTTGTGTTGGGAGTTCCAACCAAGCTTCTTCCACTACTACGAAGCCGGATAGTAAGTCCGCTCGCAGCGATACGAGCAGGATTCGATCATTTCTTACCCGATGATTGGCCAGGCGACGACGAATCAGTCGGTGGACTTATTCGACGAAGGATGGGAGATCAAATAGCAGAGCGCTTAGTTGATCCACTGGTAGGAAGTATCAACGCGGGGGACACTGATCACCTAGACGCAGCTTTAACGACGCCGCAACTCGAAACAGCAGCTCGTCAAAATCGAAGTTTAATAACAGGTCTTAAGGAGCAAGCCAAAGCATCTCCTAAACCGCAGACTCCTGTATTTGTAGGTTTTGAAAACGGGATGGGGCAGCTTGTAGAAACCCTCGTGAACAGTGTCAGCGAGGCGGATATTCGGACCAACACGCCTGTGACCGCCATAACTAGAGACACAGACAACTTGGTTGTTTGGACCCAACAAGCATCCATTAAATGCGACGCTGTCATATTGGCGACCCCTGCTCATCAAGCCGCCCATCTCCTAGCTAGTTGTCAGCCTGCGGCTGACCGCTTGTCATCGATAGAACATGCCTCGGTAGCTTTGGTCACCATGGGGTTCAAGAGGAGCGATATAAGTCACTCCCTGGACGGATCGGGCATGTTGATTCCTCGGGGTGAGGGATTGCTCGCAACAGCTGTGAGCTGGGGAAGCTCAAAATGGCCGCATTGGGCCGACGAAGAACACGTCATCCTAAGAGTTTCTGCAGGAAGAGCAGGCGATACCAGGGCGCTGGCCCTCGATGACAACGAGCTAGTTGAAACGTTGTTGACCGAGGTAGCCAACATCCTGGAAATTCAAGGTGATTTAGTGGAATGGCGAGTATCGCGATGGATCGATGCCTTCCCTCAGTATGCGCCTGGTCACGACCGTCTTGTTGCCGCAATCGAACGTGACCTTAGGTCCGATATGTCCGGATTGTTTTTGGCCGGCGCTGGCTATAAGGGCATCGGGATACCTGCCTGTATCAACCAGGGAAATCAATCTGCCGAAGCAACACTCGACTATCTCAAAACATTATGAACCGACTAGCCCCGGTCGGCCGATTCGTTTTGGGCGCCTTAATCTCCTTATCTCTGCCTCCCTACGGACTATGGGCGCTTTCTCCTATCTGCCTAGGGATTTATTTAAAGTTCTCACGACACGAAAGTTTCCGGCGCCAACTCGTCAACGCATTCACTCTCTGGATGGGTTATTTCACCGTTGCTTTGACGTGGATGACAGATCTGACGATCCCCGGTTGGGTAGTAGCAACGCCTGTTCAAGCGTTCATCATGGCCGTTCCAATGGCCTTGGTTCCTTGGGTAGGTCGCGGCCGTTCGGGCGCTATTCCTTCGGCGTTGGTCGTCGGTGAATCTATTAGGTGGGTCGTGCCTTTTGGAGGAGTCCCGATGTCTAGTTTGGCCATGGGGCCAATTGATACCTACCTGGTTGATGTCGTAACGGTTGGGGGACCCCTGCTCCTCATTGGTGCAATTGGTCTCATCTCCGTCATGGTCGAGGGCGCTTTGCTAACCCAATTTCGCACAGTATTAGGAGCCCTACTCGCGGTTGGTATTCTGCTCGGAGTTGCTCAGATCGCGCCGGGTGCTTCGCCCGAGGATGTAATCACGGCGAGTGTTGTTCAGGCCGGCGGAGATTTGGGGACCAGAGCAGTTACCAGCGATCAGGTAGCCGTTCTTGACCGACATTTAGCAGCAATCGAAGCAAATCCCGTCGACACGGACTTGATGGTCTGGTCAGAAAGCAGTGTGACCACTTTTGCGCCTCTCGAACAAAGCCGAGAATTATCAATTCTTACCGAACTCGCGACCAACCTCGACACAGTAATCGTCGCTAACTTTTCAGAGATCGACGGCGATAACTTTCGGAACGCCTCCGTCTCGATCGATCCCGGCGTGGGGCTCGTCGACCGTTACGACAAAGTACACCTAGTGCCCTTTGGCGAGTACATACCTCTTCGCGGTCTCATCGAGAATTTTGCGGACCTATCTCTCATCTCCAGAGAGGCGTTACCAGGCAGCGGCCCGGGCCTAATTCAGTCGCGGTTAGGTCCAATAGGAAACGTTATTTCTTTTGAGGTGTACTTTCCGGAACGAGTGCGAAGTGGTGTCCAATCCGGAGCACGAATCATTACTAATCCAACCCTGGCATCCTCCTACACAAACTCGTTAGTTCCCGAACAGTCTTTGGCTAGCGCCCGGCTCAGGGCTATCGAGTCTGATCGATGGGTTCTGCAAGCATCAACCACCGGTTATTCGGCCATTGTCGCTCCCGATGGACGAGTAGCAGTTCGCAGCGACCTGAAACAACAGACCGTCCTGACAAGCCAGGTGCAACTACGAACTGGAGATACGTGGGCCACAAGATTCGGGAAGTTACCGGTTTCTGTACTCGCTGCGATGTTGCTTGGGGGGAGCGCCCTGGCGGGTTCTAGACGTCGAGATTCAGCGTGACCGGACCATCGTTGTAAATCTCTACCTCCATGTGGCTCTGAAATCGGCCAGTAGCAACCGTTGCACCCATGACCTTCAGTGACTCACAGAGCTTTTCAATCAACGGTTCCGCCACGTCCGGCGATGCCGCTTCCACAAACGATGGGCGTCGTCCTTTGGTCGTATCGCTGTAGAGGGTGAACTGACTCACAATCAGAATTTCACCGTTTATCTCGCCAACCGAATAATTCATCCGTTTTTGGTCATCTTCGAAAATTCGCAAGTTCCATATTTTGGAGGCCAGCTTTTCTGCAATTACTTCGTCATCATCATGGGTAACACCTACAAAAACGCAAAGCCCCGGACCGATATTGCCGACAGTTTGCTGCTTAACGGAAACTGAGGCCTTCCTTACCCTTTGAATCAGCGCCCTCACATCATCTCCCTTTTCGGCTTCCCCTAAAAATAACTGCCTCGACTCAGTGAGCGACTCATAGAGTTACCGGCCGGTAGCATTGTTATCCCCCTGCCCCGCAACTTGCGAAGCTCTCTAATGTTCAACGACGCCCGATTACGTATCGCATTCTTGACCTACCGAGGTCACCCCTATACAGGGGGCCAGGGTGTCTATACCCGCCACATGGCCCGAGAATTAGTGGCGCTCGGACATGACGTTGAGGTCATTTCCGGACCCCCGTACCCACATTTGGACCCGGGAATCCGACTAACAAAATTGCCAAGCCTTGATCTATATCGAATGCCGGATCCATTTCGAATTCCTCGACTCAGCGAATTTAAGGATCGATTCGACGTGTTGGAGTACCTGGTCACATCTGCCGCTACCTTCGCTGAACCACTCACCTTCAGCCTGAGGGCCCACCGAGAACTCATTGGCCGACTCAAAGAATTCGACCTTGTTCATGACAACCAATGTTTGGGCACCGGTATCTTGAAAATTCACGAAGCCGGGCTCCCGGTGTTAGAAACCATCCACCATCCGATCACGGTTGACCGCCGGCTCGAAACTAAACACGCGACAACGCCATGGAAACGTTTCACCAAGAATCGTTTTTATGCCTTTACAACCATGCAAACAAAAGTCGCGAAGCGACTCCCCCGCATTCTCACGGTCTCCTCCAACAGTCATGACGACATAGTTAAAGACCATGGAGTCGACCCCGAGCGTCTGCATATCGTCCATGTCGGCGTCGACCCCCAACAATTCCGCCCATTGACAGACGTCGAGGTTGTTCCAGGTCGGTTGATGACGACCGCAAGCGCCGATGTTGCTATGAAAGGCCTCGCGTTCTTACTTGAAGCCCTTGCCAAACTTCGAGCAGAAGACGACACAATTCATCTGGTGGTGATCGGCAAACCGAAATATGACTCAAGGGCCACTCAGTTAATAAAAGAACTTGATCTGTCAAGCAGCATTGAGTTCATAACTGGCGTATCTGATCAGCGAATCGTCGAACTTTACAACCAAGCCCAATTAGCTGTTGTTCCGTCACTGTATGAGGGATTTTCTCTTCCCGCGATAGAAGCAATGTCGTGTGGTGTGCCGCTCATAGCTACGACCGGAGGCGCCCTACCTGAGGTGGTTGGGGATGATGGGGTCACTGCACTCCAAGTGCCGCCGGGTGACAGCGAAGCCCTCGCCGCAAAAATTAAGTGGGGCCTAACGCAGAAAGACTTGCGGTCAACGGTGGGTGCCGCAGGCAGAGAACGAGTGATACAGAATTTTTCTTGGACGATCACGGCCGAACGAACCGTTGAACATTATCGGGCACTGCTTCAGGAAATGAACCGCTGATGCTCACAGTTGACTATGACCTACTGGGAGCTGAACGCGGCGACCTTGTTTTAGATATGGGCTGTGGGGCTGGGCGTCACGCCTTCGAAACAGTGCGACGCGGGTGCCGCATCGTTGCACTGGATCAAGATCTTCAAGAATTAGTTGATGTTAGAAATACGTTCGCCGCGATGATCAGTGCTGGTGAATTAGACGCTGACGTTGAGGGCCAACCCGTGTCCGCCGACGCTCTAAAACTCCCGTTCTCGAATGGAACTTTTGACAGAATCATTTGCTCGGAAGTCCTCGAACACATACCGAATGACAGCGGTGCTATTGACGAGCTAGTGCGCGTCCTGCGGCCCGGTGGAAGCATTGCTATAACGGTGCCTGCGTGGATAGCTGAGAAGGTTTGTTGGCAGTTAAGCGATGAGTACCACGCACCCAAGGCAGTCGGTGGACATGTGCGCATCTACCGAAAATCAGAACTTCGGTCAAAGATCACTAGCGCGGGTCTGGAGCCAAAAGGGTGGGCCAAGGCTCATTCCCTGCACTCGCCGTATTGGTGGCTCAAATGTGCTGTCGGTCCCACCAATAATCACAACCGGTTGGTGCGGGCGTACCACCAATTTCTTGTTTGGGACATTGTTAAAAGACCTTTGGTGACGAGACTGCTTGATCGACTCCTAAACCCTCTAATCGGCAAGTCAGTGGTCCTTTACGCCACCAAACCTAATGCGGAGAATAGAAATGCAGCCTGAATCAACTGGTGCGTTGACCACCACACAAATCAAGGCAACAGCATCAACAATTGCCGACCAGCAGACACCGGACGGCATGATCCTCTGGTTCCCCAACGGACACGCAGATATTTGGAATCACACTGAGGCAGCGATGGCCCTATCAACCGCAGGTTTCGTCGACGCAGCTGAGAACGCGTATGAATGGTTGGCTAAAACTCAGCGCGATGATGGAAGTTGGCACCACTACTACCTTGTTAACGGAGTTGAGGACGCCAAAGTCGATACCAACTGCTGCGCCTACACAGCAACAGGGGTGTGGCACCACTACTTAACGACCGGCGACATCGGCTTCTTAGAAGAAATGTGGCCGGTCGTTAAACAGGCCTTGGATTTTGTTGTAGGTCATCAAACGGCGTCCGGACATATTCCCTGGGCAATTCACACAAGTGGTACGCCGTGGTCCTACTCCTTGCTGACCGGAAGCGCATCTATCTACCATTCCTTGCGTTGTGGCTTGGCGACCGCTGCCTACCTCAACCAAGAACAACCTGAGTGGGAGTTCGCAGCGGTTCGCCTTTCCAATCTGTTGCGCAACCACGAAGAACAATTCGAACCAAAACAACGATGGGCGATGGACTGGTACTACCCCGTCCTCACCGGCGCGCTAACAGCAGATATAGCCTCACAACGTATGTCATCGAGATTCGAAGAATTTACCGTCGCCGACCACGGTGTGCGATGTGTCGCTGACCAACCTTGGGTGACGACCGCCGAGACATGCGAATGCGCCATGGCCTATCTCGCTATAGGCGATGAAGCGATGGCGCACAGGTTGTTTCAGAGCGTCCAGCCGTTACGAGATCGAGATGGTGCCTATTTCACCGGGATGGTGTTCCCCGAAACTATTACTTTCCCAGACGCTGAACGCTCAACCTATTCGAGTGCAGCCGTAGTGCTTGCTGCAGACGCGCTTAGCAACACGTCTGTCGCATCGCGGTTACTAATCGGAGAGGGACTGCCGTCACTCGATTACTGAAACACACGGAGTTCAAATCGGCAGACGTAAAATTCTGAGGCTCCCAACACTTGAGAACTGCTCGAAACCACCTTCTTCTATTGCCCGGGAATAAATCTCGTATGGAGGACGTCCACCGTCAGCAGGGTCTTGAAACACATCATGGATAGCTAGAAACCCGCCACCTGCGATCTTCGGAGTCCACTTCTCATAGTCGGCATGAGCCGGAACGGAACCATGGCCCCCATCGATGAAGAGCATGGAAATAGGACCTACCCAGTGCTGCGCCACGGTTTGTGATTCCCCGACAACTGGAACAACTACATCTTCAAGTCCAGCCTGTTCTAGGTTGCGACGCAGTTCAGGCAGAGAGTCGATTCTTCCGGTCTCGGGATCGACAACTTCGGCATCATGATGCTCCCACCCTTGTTGCATCTCTTCGGAACCACGGTGATGATCAACGGTAAAAACCACTGACCCGATTTCGATTGCCGCCGCTCCCAAATAAATCGTCGACTTCCCACAATAAGTACCCACTTCAACAATTGGGCCTGCACCGGTTATTCGGAGAGCTGTTTCATAGAGGCCGATACCTTCTTCATGGGGCATGAAACCTCGAGCCGAACGTGCGGCAGCTTCCAAATGACTTCTCATAATTTCGTCACGATCGTTTGAAGAGAATTTTTTCCAACACAAAAAATTTGCCTAACCATAGAGCTGCGAACGCTGCCAGATTGGCCGACATCACCAAAACGGTTGACGCCCACCAAAGATCGGCAAGGGTGACAAGCGTCGAAGAAATAGCTAGCCCTGCCAGGTTGTACAGCCAAAATGGCAGTATTTCATCACGGACCGAGTGAGAGTCCTTCCTCCCCCACACCCAAGATCTGTTCAACAAATAGCCAGGAATAGCTCCGAGACTGACTGCCACAATATTGGCTACCACAGCAGGCCAATTAGTAACCACGAGTCCAAACCACAAACAACTCTGTGTGACGACGACCGCAACCACCGAGACGCCTGAATAACGAAGGAGTTTGACCCGCTGGGTCCTAAGTTGGTTGAACATGCAGCCCAATGTATGAGTTTACGATCTCGTCTATTGGTCTCCGTCGGGCCGATAGAAAGTCACTAGCAGGGCTACCGCGGAACCGATGCCTCCGAGCAGCGTCACAGCAAACCACCCGATGCCGTTCATCTGGACTCCTAGCGCGTTGTCTAAAGACCACGATCCAGGGCCTAGCAAAGCAAGTGAGGAAACCGTGGCGGCCAAAACGAAAACATATTCCCATCCGTCTTTTATGATGAAAAATCCGTTCCTGCGGTGCCCAACCCAGCCAGCTGTAACCATGACTCCGACATATCCCATGCCACTTAAGGGCATCAGCAAACCAGCAGCTATGGCAAACCCAAAGATTATTTCGCTTGCCGCCGCTAAGTGGGCGTGGAGCAGTCCAGGTGAGAGTCCTTCACTCTTGAACCATCGACCCACACCGTCAATTCCGCCTCTATATTTTGCGATTCCGTGAAGTGCAAGCGTTGTACCTACGGTTAGCCGCACGAGTAGAAGACCTAAGTCAATCGCATTTTGATCCATCATCAACTCCCTGCCAATAACCGTACTCGGCGCCGTTCATTTGTTCCGATTCAATCAGCGGTATTGACTAAGTGATTAGCTGCCATTGAGAAATATTCAAGCATCTGCTTTTGAAGTGCTGCGTCGAGTCGAGACTCAGCCAAAGCAGCCGTCATATGTTCGTACCAGCGGTCTCGCTCAACCGCTCCGACACGAAAGTGTGCATGTCGCATCCGTAGCCTGGGGTGCCCTCTATTTTCCGAATAATCCGTTGGGCCTCCCCAATATTGTGCAAGGAAAAGGGCTAACCAGTACCTAGACGGTTCGAGGTCATCTGGATAGAGAGGGCGTAGCACCTCATCATCTGCCACTCGGCAATAGAAGCGCTCACACAGTTCATGGAACCACGACATACCCCCTACCAACTCATAAAGAGTCCGGTCGTCGTTCGTGTCCATCAACTTAGGCCTGGTAACGGTAAATATTAGTTTCGCGGGCAGTGAAACCGAGTCGTTGATAGAGCCTGTTCGCTGCTTTACGTGACGGCCGGGATGTCAAGTCCACTGTTTTAGCGCCTGCCTTCAAAGCAATCTCCATAGCGCGTCGATTGAGGGCCTCACCCACACCTTGGCCTCGCGCCCGTTCATCAACCACCACATCTTCGATCCAAGCTCTCATACCTGTAGGAATCGGGAACACAACCAGCGTCATCGAACCCACGATCGTGTCACCGTCCCGGGCCAGCAGCAGGGTTGACGCGTCATGATCAAGAATTTCTGAAAGTTGTTCGGCGCTAGGCAAAGACGACGAAGCCGAGAGTTGCGGTATCAACTTGCCAAGTGCTGCAACAACAGTCTCGTCAACGTTGTCACAAATACTGATCTCAATAGTCATAGCTTTACCCTCCTTCACCGTCTTCATGGTACGGATCGGAAGATCCGCAGATAGCCTTTTCGTCGTGGAACACGTCAAGTGGAGCGAACATCCCGTCTTGCAAGATGCGGTGCTCCTCGCAGCTTTCACTGGTTGGAACGACGCCGGGGATGCAGCAACCGAGGCTGTTGGTTATCTGACACGTCGTTACGACTGCCAACGAGTAGCCACAATAGACCCTGAATATTTCTATGACTTCGCGTCCGTTCGTCCAAGCGTCCGGCTAGAGGGCGACGACCGTCGCATAGATTGGCCCCTCAACGAGGTGCGGGTTGGCGAACTTGATGACGGCCGGCCACTCGTAACGATTCTTGGTATCGAACCAAGGTTGAGGTGGCGCACTTTTTCTGACGCACTATTGTCCGTCGCGACTCAACTTTCAGCCTCAACTGTGGTGACTCTCGGAGCCTTGCTAACCGACACGCATCACCAAGCTCCAGTGGATGTGATCGGGGCCTCAAACAACGAGGTAATTAACATTGAGCTGGGGCTAACTCCTTCTGAATATGAGGGGCCTACCGGAATAATTGGTGTGCTAAATGATGCTTTCCACCAGGGGGGCTTCGACAGCCTCTCCTTTTGGGCGGCAGTTCCGTCCTACATCGGCCATAATCCCTCGCCCAAGGCTGCTCTTGCTCTAGTGCAGCAGGTAGTGGATTTCCTTGACATTCCGTTGGGCGCGACCGACCTACAAATTGCAGCTGCTAGTTACGACCGACAAATAAACGAACTAGTTGAAAGCGATCCGAACCTCGCTGAATATGCTCAGCAGTTGCTTGACGACGCCACAGATGAGTTGACCGACATGGCCGACAACCCTGAGGCAATGATCGACGAGGTCGAAAAGTTTCTTCGCCAACAAGATGAATAATCACTCGTCTGAGAGTTTTATTCGATTTCCTCTTCCCACGGTCTAGATCGCGGTTCGTCATATCGAACTCCCATGGTTCGTCCTTCAATCGCCGCGAAGGCATCGTCGACCCAGCTCTCTAGTCCGGCCAGGGGTTCGGGCAGAGCGTCGCGAGCAAACCATCCACAATCGTTGGTTTCTAAAGGGTGCGGTTTTAATTCGCCGCCAACCGCTCGACAGTGAAACACCATCGAGAAAAGAGGGATGCGTGTGAAGCCTTGCCGCATCCCATCCACAATCGAAATCAGCGAGACAGGTTCGCAATGAATACCCGTTTCTTCGTAGACCTCTTTCATCGCAACTTCAACTGGTGAATAACCAATATCGGCCCAACCAGTCGGATATAACCACACACCGCTGTCGGCTCGCTGGACAAGAAGAATTTCGTTTTCATCGTTCCCTACAACGGCACCTACAGCGGCTTTGGGGGTCACGTAGCCGGCGACTCCCTGACCCACCATTCGCATCCATTCGGTAGCTAGGGCCTCGGGAGCTATATTTCCGTCAGCAGCAGCGCGCATCTCCGAAGCAACTTTAAGGACCTCTTCGTAGCGCTCTCGTTCGTAGAGGCTTTCGGTGAAGCCCAATCCGGTCCGAGCGATACCAGCAAGGGTTTCAGCCCAGTTAAGTAGGTCTTGGCCTGTCACTGACTCTGACATCCGCGAGAGGTTAGCCGCGCTCCTTGACCATAGTTACTCGACCCTCATTAATGAGTGTCGCAGGGCCGCTTCAATTTCTCGTCTGTGTATGTCATCCAAAGTCGGGCCGTCAGAGCTGGTCACATAGAACGTGTCGACAACTTCGTTCGAGATTGTTTGAATCTTTGCTGAACGTATGTCAAGTCCCATTTCAGCGAGAGTCCGCGTCAAGTGATAGAGAACTCCAATGTGGTCTTCGGTTCGCACTTCGACGATAGTTGCGTCGGTCGCAGATTCAGTATCAAAAATGACGCTAGTTGCAACCGGTTTCGCTGCTGAAGCGGTTCGTCGTCGGTAGACCCTTGCTCTTTCGGCAATTCGCGCATCTATCGCCAGGTGCCCTTGTAAGCATTGGTGAATATCGTCGGTAACTCTGTCCCAGTCAACTGGAGTGTCAGGTTCCGCAACTCTGAATTGAGAGATCGCCATGCCAGCATCACTTGAGTAGGCGTCTGCCTGTAAGACATCTAAACCGCGCAGAGCAAGAGCCCCTGCTGCCCTACTGAAAATTCCAGCTCTATCCGGCGCGACGATCGTGACCGTATCACCGGACCCTTGGATAACTGTTTCTTCTTCAGCCATTAACGCTTCAAGTTGGTCCGTGATAAATGACCGCCGCTTGAGGCGCGTCGATCCATCAGTGGATATGAAGTCGGCTGTGCCTTCAGCAAGCGTTTTAACTAGGTGCGCTTTCCAATCACCCCATGCGGTAGGGCCGGTTGCGATTGAATCAGCTTCGGTTAAAGCAGCCAATAGCTCTAAGAATTCAACTGTTCGGACCTTCTCAGCCACAGTCCGGATTGTCTGAAGGTCTTCTAGATCTCGTCGCGTTGCTATGTCAGGCAACAGGAGATGATGCTCCACGAGGCGGCTCAACACCTCAGCATCTTCTTTGGGGAACCCGCAACGAGAAGCTATGGGTCCGATAAGACGCATCCCCACTTCTGTGTGATCTCCGGGATAACCCTTGCCCACATCGTGTAATAGTGCTGCCACCAATAACAGGTCGGGCCGCTGCACGCGATGCGTTAAACGTGCTGCTTCTGCCACTGTTTCCAAGAGATGCCTGTCAACAGTAAAGCGATGGTAAACGTTTCGTTGTGGACGTGATCGATTTGGAGTCCATTCCGGGAGTAAACGAGTCCAGACTTCGAAATAGTCGAGAGATTCAATTACTGGAATCGCTCTGTGTCCACCTTTAAGTAGTTCAACAAATAAGTCGCGAGCTCCTTGGGGCCAAGGGTCAGGAAGATCGACTTGGCGCTCTGCAAAAAGGCGCAGTGATTCCCTTGCTAGAGGCATGCCTGAGTACATGGCTTGCACTGCTGCGTGTAGCACTAGAAGGGGGTCCGTCGACGGGTCGCCCAAGACGACGATTTCGTTATCGGCAACTGTTAGGCCCGCGACCTCTATGTCGACAGCAATATCTTCGGTCGATTCTCGGTCTATGTGCCGCCAAGTCTCGTCACTCAAATAAGCAACGGTCCTAGCCGCTGCTGCCACTCGGCCCATCAGAACGTCCGCGTCATGGTCGCCGAGGGCCACGGCGACCGAATCTTGTTCTTCGAGGAGCAATACATCTCCCCGTTTTCCACTGATCCTATGCAATTCAACACGCGCTTCTAACAAGACCTGATAGGCCTCGGCTAATCGCTCGTGGTCATGGCTAGGGACCTCGATCCCGGCCCGAGCTGCCCAATTAATCGCGTGAACATCTCGCAGCCCTCCTCGGCCTTCCTTGAGATCTGGCTCTAGGAGAAACGCGACTTCACCTGAAAGTCGGTGG
This sequence comes from Acidimicrobiales bacterium, assembly GCA_004214275.1. Classification (GTDB taxonomy): domain Bacteria; phylum Actinomycetota; class Acidimicrobiia; order Acidimicrobiales; family Poriferisodalaceae; genus MedAcidi-G3. The sequence goes on from SGYJ01000011.1 coordinate 17,873, forward strand.
CGACGGTTTACGTTGCGAACCAGTTCATCTAGACGGTCCAAGCCGTCTCTCACCCACTGTTGTTCATTGCGAGCCAACAGTTCTCCTAGAAGAGTTGAATCTCCGGCTACGAGGCGTGCATTTAGCAAACTCGTTGCGGTCTCAAGGTCTGTTGATGCCAGCCTCAGCGTTTGTTCAATTGATCGCACCGAATGACCTAATTTGAAGCCTTCGTCCCATAGCGGATACCAAATTCGATCAGCAACAGCGTCGATATCGTCTCTGTCTTGATGAATCAGCATTAAGTCAAGGTCACTTGAAGGAGCGAGTTCTGCGCGGCCATACCCACCCAATGCCACCAACGCAACGCCGTCATTGTCTCCGACTTCTCGTGCATACAACTCAACTAAGAACTCATCGGTGATCTCTGACAGCGCCTTCGGGATTTCCCGGGCGGAGAGACCTTTGTCGCTAATCACTTTTTCCCGACGCCGAACAAGACTGCTCTCACTCATCGGGTACCCCCAGAAGAGTTGGCAGCCGTTTGAAGAAAATCGAACGTGGTAACGCTTCTGTGCATCCGGCTGCTTTCGCAGCATCCAGAGTTTCGGTGTCTATGTGCGGAGCGAAACCGATTACTTGTGACTGCGAAGGAAGATGTTCGAGGACTTGCGATCGTGACAGATCCACAAAAACTAGGTCAGCATCTACAGACTGCAGCTCCTCTAGGGACTGCACAAATTGCACGCTATCTCCGAAACGACCCCGGTCCATCAAGTTGGGAACATAGGCGACTATTTGAGGCATCACGACTTAGTTTCTCGGCGCTGGGCCAGATGAGAGTGGGCTTTCGCTGCACCCCAAGCTATTCCTAATTCATGAGCGGCTTTCCCAAAGTCAAGGAAAGCTGTCGGTGTCAACCCGTACACGTCTTCGGGAAACGTGGCTTCCAAATATTCGTCTCGCTGAACATGAGGAACATTATTTCGCCTTAAAACTTCTGTCGGATACTGAGAAGCGCTGCGAAGAACTGACATCGGATTGACCCGTTGCAACGTGACGTCGGACTCTAACAACTCTCGCACGACGGGTCCTATCTCCGTCCTGCAACTTTCGCCGGCCAGCTGCGCTTCATTCGCCATAGCCTGAGGCCATTCTCCAGTCCATGCTTGATAGATGTTGCGGATCGAATCTTCAACCCAGATGGGTAACGCAATTTCTAATTCTTGAGCAAGCTCCGCACCGATCTCTTGTAATCGATTCATTGGATCGAACGGTTCAAATTTCCCGAGCGGAAACCTTCCAAGTCCAGGGTGACGTACTGATAACCAACCGACCGAATAGCTTCCACGATTTCGATTCTGCGGTCCAACGCCATAGGCAATTCAGCCAGGTCCAGTTCTAACCGAGCGATTTCCCCATAATCTCGGACTCGAAGTTGATGAAAACCTAAATCTTTTAGGGCCGATTCGGCACGATCCAACCGCCGCAATAATGGGACGCTGACTTGTGTCCCGTACGGGATCCGGGAAGCCAAACATGCCGCTGCTGGCTTATCCCATGTCCGGAGCCCTAACTGTTTACTGTGTTCCCTCACGTCCTTTTTTGAGAATCCAGCTTCAACCAACGGAAACCGCGCGTTGCGTTCTTGAGCTGCAGATTGTCCTGGTCGGTGATCGCCGAGGTCGTCAGTATTAACTCCCAACACCACAATCAATTCATGTTCCTCAGCAACCGGTTCCACAACATCCATTAGCGCTGACTTGCAGTGGTAGCAACGATCAGTGTCGTTAACTCGATAGGCGGCGTTGTCCATTTCAGTGGTCTCTACAGGCGACCAGTTAAGCCCCCATTCTTGGGCCAACGAAGCACAATCCTCTAACTCGCTTTCAGCAAGACTCGGCGATACCGCTGTAAAGCATCGAACAGCCTCAGATCCCAAAGTGTCGTTAGCGACCCAAGCAAGAAAAGCGGAATCCGCTCCCCCGCTGAACGCGACCAGTACGCGTTGTAACTCTTGAAGGTTTCCTCGGAGCGCCTCAAGGTCAGCCGACATTAGAGCCGATCATTTGGAATAGTGAAGAAACGGTCAGCTCCTTGGGTGATTGTCGGAACTAGACCCGCAACAGTCGGAAGTATCTGCTCCGCATAGAACGACGCGACAGTGATCTTGTCATTGAGGAAGTCAGAGTCACCTTCGCCTGAGTCGAGAAGTTGACGGGCCACCTGAGCCGATCGGGCCAGATAGTAGCCACCCACAACGACACCAGCTACACGCATGAAGGGAACCGAACCCGCCGCAGCGTCATTAGGTTGCCCGGCTAGTCGGCCGCCCAACCAGACCGCCGCCTCGCGAAACTGTTCTTTCCCATCCAACAACGCCTGCCCCATAGAACAAAGACGATCATCTTCAAGCAGTTGTTCCGCTAAGTGACCGATTTCAGAGATGAACTTCTCTAATACCTGACCTCCGCCGAGCGGGAGTTTCCGAAACACCAAATCAGCTGCTTGAATTCCATTTGTGCCTTCATAAATAGGGGCGATCCGCACGTCTCGCCAATGCTGTGCCGCACCCGTCTCCTCGACATAGCCCATTCCTCCATGTGTTTGAACACCTAAGGAGGTCATCTCTACGCCGACGTCCGTGCCCCACCCCTTCGATATCGGAGTCAGCAGCGCGGTTATAGCGTCCCAATATTCACGCTCGGTTTCATCGTGACTACTGTTCGCAAAATCAATAGCAGCAGCGTTCGCATACATGACGCATCGCATCGCCTCAGCGTTCGCTCGCATGGTCATCAGCATCCGTCGAACGTCGGCATGATCGGCTATCGGCGATGAGTCACCGGCTTCAAGCTGAGCTCCGATCGCCTTACCTTGTTTTCTATCGAGCGAATACTGACGGGCTTGCTGATACGAACGGTCAGTCAGCGATAGACCTTGAAGCCCCACTGACAATCGAGCGTTATTCATCATCGTGAACATCGCCCCCATTCCAGTGTTTTCTTCGCCGACCATCCAACCCACTGCCCCACTTTCGTCACCATAAGACATGACACAGGTAGGACTCGCGTGTATTCCAATCTTGTGCTCACTTGAAACGACACGCAGATCATTTCGTTCGCCAAGGCTTCCATCGTCATTCACTAAAAATTTTGGAACTATGAAGAGACTGATGCCCTTCGTTCCCGGTGGGGCATCAGGAGTTCGAGCCAAAACTAGATGAATGATATTTTCTGACAGTTCGTGTTCACCGTAAGTAATAAAAATTTTTGTCCCAGAAACTAGCCACGTCCCATCTTCTTGAGGGACCGCTTTAGTTGTCAGGGCTCCCACATCGGAGCCCGCATGGGGCTCAGTAAGATTCATGGTTCCTGACCATTCCCCACTAACCATCTTGGGGAGATATATCTCTTGCAATGTCTCACTTGCATGGTGACTAATCGCGTCGATCGCTCCCTGAGTTAGCAATGGACAAAGGCTGAAAGCCATGTTTGAAGCAGTCATCATTTCTTGGACTGCTAAACCAACGCACCACGGCATTCCACCGCCGCCGTGACTCTCATCTAGAGCTATCCCGTTCCACCCGGCTTCAACAAACCTTGTATAGGCATCTGCGAAGCCATCGGGGTGAAATATTTGACCGTTCTCAACAACTACTCCCTCTTGGTCACCCTTTTGGTTGAGTGGAGCAAGTTGTTCCTCCATGAACCGGGCAGCTTCACCTAAGACACCTTCAACTGTTTCAAGATCGGCATGGTCATAGCCTTGACGATTAGCCAACTCGGGTAGACCCGCGATGTGCTCTAAAACGAACAGCATGTCGTCGGTGGGTGCTCTGTAATCAGACATCGTTGCCTCCTAACTACAGGTTATTAGGCCAACAGCCGTTGAGGAATTGCAAAGTGTGATGAGAGGATAAAAAGATGCAGTCCAAAAAAGTACGAAAGTTATTAGTGTCCGGTCGAGCCACAGTTGGTTGGTTATCGGTCTTAGCTCCGAGCGTTATCGGCAAAGCCTGGGGAATCAACTCTCCCCTTAGTAGCGAAACTAAATATGTGATCCGCCTATTCGGTATACGAAACGCCGTTCTCGCCTATCAGCTCTATCAGGCGGATCGGCCAGATGCAGAGGTTGAGGAACTGGAAGAAACCCTTCGTCAAGGAATAGCCGTCGATATCTTCGACCTCTCCTTTGTTTTGTTTGCTAGAACACCCAAAGGAGCAAAATCTTTCGGGCGAGCGATGCCGGCCTTGGCTCCCCTCATCAGCATCGCTTTGGGACTATTAGCTAGAGAAAAGTCTGAACTTTCGGAGGGCCTCAATGGTTGAGATGTCAAATGATTCATCGGTACCGGAAACCCCAACTTTGGTTCTGGCTCCTTGGAACGGCACCTGGGATACCGACGATCCTGATGCCAATTTCAAAGAAGAGGTCGTCGCCTATGGCCTACTCGATCCTTTAGAAACGCTGGACGGTTTATCAAAGAGGCTCGGTATACCGGTTGGTGGATTAGCTAGGTACGTGCTTGCTAAGTGGGCTACCGGTGGGAGCGAGGGAATGTTGCATGTCGGTGGCACAACAGTCCAACGCATGCACACGACATGCCAAACTGCTGAAAAGCGTGACACCGCTGAGGCACGACTCGCTGCTTATGACGAGCTACGTCAAATTGTCGACTGGTTGCGGGTCCCAATTGAAGACCCGAAGACCTACAACAACTAGACCTCATCCATTCAGCACCTGTGAGGCGACTACGTCCACCTCGTCGAGCAAACCGGTGTAGAAAGCACCGAATTCGCCGTATATCGCAGAGGCTTCGTCGTAACGCATCGTATATACGACCTCTTTAAGGTCATCGAGGTGCTCTGCGAACAGCGTGACACCCCATTCGTAGTCATCCACACCCGTCGAACCAGTCACTACCTGCAGGATCCGCCCACGAAAATTTCTTCCCGATTTTCCGTGTTCGTACATGAGTTCTCGTCGGGTGTCGTAGTCAAGGGTGTACCAATTACCTTGCTCTTCTCGACGTTTCGACATTGGGTAGAAACAAAAGGCATGCTTGTTTTCTGGTGGAAGGTCCGGATGTAGCCGAGGCATCTTCATTTCTTCTGGCAAGTCTGGTGCGTACTCAGATGTTTCAGTCATTGAGACGTAGCTGTCAGCTACAAGCAACCCAGCTTGCTGAAGTTTGCTTTGCAGACTCCGAAGTCTCCATAGGTCTGGCCCTAGCGCCATGAACCCAATGTCTGCTTTGTGTCCGAACAGCGCTACACAAAGAACTTGATGGTCGCCGTCTTGAATTTCTTTGACTGCAGCTATTATTCGCTGCTCGTCAGTCGTGTCAGTGACTTTGCAGAATAGGTGGAGAACACCCCACCCAACTGATGTCGACACGTAGTGCGGTTGGGTCATGCACTGATTTTAGGGGTCTATTGGCCGATCTCACCGGCGTATATGTTCATTGAATTCTCGCGGGCGAACCCAATCAACGTCATATTGGCTCTTTTCGCCAGTTCAACGGCGAGCGCGCTCGGGGCAGACACAGCAATAAGAGTTCCAAAACCTCCGGTCCACGCCTTCTGCACCATTTCGAAGCTGGCACGTCCACTCACGAAAAGTCCAAGTTGTTTTGCGTCAGTTTTCTCTTGAAGAACACGGTTGCCGATGACCTTGTCAACAGCGTTGTGTCGGCCAATGTCTTCACGCACTAACTCGATCGTACCGTCGGCACTAAAAACGGCTGCGGCGTGAAGGCCTCCTGTCCGGCTGAACATTTCTTGCTGGCTTTGGACTTCTTCCAACATTCGATTCAATGCCTGAATGCCAAAAGTGGTTGCCTCACCGATCGGAGTCATCCGTGCAGCTAATTCGGTCAATGTAACTGACCCGCACAGACCACATGATGAGCTGACGTTGCCCAGTCGTGGTTGCGGAATGGGAGCCCGTCCGCCAGTCTCCACCGTCACGACATTGTATTCGTACTCTGCAGCTGGTCCTTCGCCGCAATATCGGACTCCTGTCACGGGCACTTCTTCCAGAAGATTTTCCGTGGCACAAAAACCTACGGCGAGTTCATAGTCGTGACCTGGTGTGCGCATTGTCGTCGCGACCAAGTTTCCATCTAGTCGAATCTCAAGTGGTTCTTCGACTACTACTTCATCTGGGAGCCGTGAGATCGTACCGTCGTGAATCTGCTGAATTATGAACTTTTCAGTTCGGCCCCGCCTCATACCGACAGGCTACTGCCGACCTCGGATTTCTTCGCACACTCGTCTACCTGATTCACTATTGGGGCTTGACGCGCTCCAGCGAGGCTTCCAGGTGGTGGTGCATTGGTTTGCCGGCAGCCGCCATCGAAAGGTCGTAGGTCAATCTTTCGTCTTCGATTCGCAAGACACGACGCACTTGTTCGACTGGTTTCGCTGTAGTCGTCGTTACAACCTGCGTCGAGTCGAGATTCACAACACATGAGTTCGGGTTCGCCGCATAAAACCCATTGTGGACTTCAATAATCCCTGTTGGTTGCGCAACGACCATTTCCAGAGTCCTGTCGTCGATGATCCTTAGGAAACCTTGTTCGGAGTGGAGGGGCTGTCCGTTAGATGGATTTTTTGTTCGTTGTGAATACGTGAGAAACGGTTTTCCTACATGGCCAAAAATAATCTCTTCGAGGTATTCAAATTCTTCAATGTCCGGATAGTGGCCAACACCTGAACCATGCCATTCCCCGACCATGACAGCTAACGGTTGACAAGCTTTATGGAGTGAAGGGTGCACGGCTGTACCAATTCGAAACTGTCAAGATTGAATTTATGGATACTAGGGGTCGGCTCCAAGAGATCTCGATAAATCGGGTTTCCCACAAAGTTAAGAAGATCAGAAGTCCATGTCTGGCATCGCGGGCATCCCCGCTCCACCCTCTGCTGGCTGTTCACAGATAACAGCTTCAGTTGTCAGGAACAGAGCAGCGATAGAAGCGGCATTCTGCAACGCTGACAACGTGACCTTCGCCGCATCTATAACTCCGGCGTCTACAAGGTCTTCATACTCACCGGTCGCAGCATTCAAACCCTGACTGCCGTCTAGGCCCCGAACACGACTCACCACAACGCCGCCTTCTAAGCCGGCATTTTCAGCGATCTGTTTGAGAGGCCCCTCAAGCGAGCGAGCAACCAGATGTGCGCCTGTCGCCACGTCACCATCGAGAGAGCTCGCAGCAGCTTCAACAGCGGCCTGGGCCCGCAGAAGCGTGACACCTCCGCCTGCGACAACCCCCGACTCGATGGCTGCTTTCGTGGTGCTAACAGCATCTTCGATCCGATGCTTTTTCTCTTTCAGTTCTACCTCGGTTGCGGCACCGACTTTCAATACCGCTACGCCACCTGAAAGTTTCGCTAGTCGTTCTTGCAACTTCTCGCGGTCATAATCCGAGTCAGTGTTGTCAATCTCATTTTTGATCTGCTCAATACGACCCGCAACATCAGCTTCGTCGCCAGCTCCTTCAATGATGGTCGTCTCATCTTTGGTCACAATTACTCTGCGAGCAGTGCCAAGTAAATCAAGCGTGGTGTTTTCAAGCTTCAAGCCAACATCTTCGCTAACAACTTGGCCTCCAGTAAGGATGGCCATGTCTTGAAGCATCGCTTTTCGGCGGTCACCAAAGCCGGGAGCTTTAACAGCAACTGACTTAAACGTCCCGCGAATTTTGTTAACAACGATTGTGGCGAGCGCCTCGCCTTCGACATCTTCGGCGAGAATGACCATGGGCTTTCCAGCTTGCATCACCTTTTCTAGAACCGGAACCACGTCACGCACCGCCGTGATTTTGCCTTGAACAAACAAGAAATAGGGATCCTCTAGAACGGCTTCTTGACGGTCTGCGTCAGTAACGAAATATGGAGATATGTAGCCCTTGTCGAACCGCATGCCTTCAACAAGGTCCATTTCCAAACCAAAGGTTTGACTTTCTTCGACCGTGATAACACCGTCCTTGCCGACTTTTTCGATGGCCTCACTGATGTGGTCGCCGATTTCGCGATCGGCTGCCGAAATAGCGGCTACCTGCGCTATTTGTTCTTTGGATTCGGTAACACTTACAGCCATGCCTTCGATCGCACCTACGGCGGCTTCGACACCAGCTTCAATACCCTTTTTGAGTGACATCGGATTAGCGCCGGCGGCAACGTTTCGCATGCCTTCGTGAACCATTGACCATGCCAGAACTGTCGCTGTCGTGGTGCCGTCGCCGGCCACATCGTCAGTTTTTTTTGCGACTTCTTTGACTAATTCCGCGCCAATCCGCTCAATTGGGTCTTCGAGCTCAATGTCTTTAGCAATTGACACCCCGTCATTGGTGATAGTTGGAGCGCCCCACTTCTTGTCGAGGACAACATTTCGTCCTTTGGGTCCGAGCGTTACTCGGACAGCGTCTGCAAGCTGGTTCATTCCCGCTTCAAGTGCTTTGCGAGCTTCATCGTCGAACGAGATCATCTTGGCCATCTGAATTTGACTCCGTTGTGTATGGTTCGGCGCACCCAGATCCGAACTAACTGCCAGCTAGTTCTTTGTTGGGCACTAGGTCATTAGCACTCTCACCCAGAGAGTGCTAATAGCCAATCAGCGAACACCCTCCATTTGCAACCTCGGGGCAAAGGATTCTGTCTGGAATTGGTGGTTCGGCGTGTCTGCGCAGTGGCAGCGGTCACAGTCTCGGCACCGCGTCAAGCCCGCATTGCTTTGGTCAAAGGTCGGTGAGTATTTTGGGTCCTAGATTCGTTAGGCACCGCGTTGTCTGGTCGTATGCCCGTTCGGGTCCAAAATTTTCGACTAATGAGTGCACCGTCATGTCGTCAGGAACGACAACACCGGGGTCACACGAACCGACTACAGCCACGACTGGTATTTGGCACTCTTTGGCCATGGCGACGACGCCACCCACAACTTTTCCGTTGAATGATTCTGTGTCCAGACGGCCTTCTCCAGTGATGACTATGTCAGCGGCAGACATTGCATCTTCCAACGCAACTTCTTCAGCTATGAGTTCGAAACCGTTCACCAGTTGGGCGCCAATGGCGGCAAGACCCCCTGCCAGGCCACCTGCAGCGCCGGAGTGTTGTAGGTCTGTCACGTCTGTGCCGTACTCTTCGAGATACAGGTCTGATAGTCGTCCAAGGCGTCGCTCCAATAATTCAATCTGTGCTTTAGTCGCTCCTTTTTGGGGTCCGAACACAGATGGTGCCTCAAGAAACTTCGTATCGACGTCACAAGCAACCATGAGATCAACGCCTGAAAACCGAACTAAAGGTTCCATAGCTCGTATGGCCCCTAAACCACCATCTGTTGAAGCTGACCCTCCGACACCAATGACTATTCGCTTAGCTCCTGCTGTTCTCGCCTCCGAGATCAGTTCCCCTGTACCTGATGTAGTTGCAGATAAGGGGTCATTCCGTTCGGCTCCGCCTGCCACGAGTAGGCCACTAGCTTCTGCCATTTCAACAACCGCTCTGCCCCCAGAAATACGCCATCTTGCCTCTACGGCGTCCCCAAGTGGTCCACTGACATGAGAAACGCGATTGAATCCACCCAGCGCGGCAAGAGTTCCTTCACCTCCATCGGCTAGAGGTATGAGCACTGTGTCTCTAGCTACCCCCGAGACGCCTTCCGCTATTGCCTGTGCTGCTGCTAAAGCCGTTGCCGTGCCACGGAATTTGTCAGGGCATATGAGAATGCGCAACGGAATTGTGCAGGTGGAATGCCTTACTCGGCACTCGCCTTGTCTATGCCTAAAGCAACGAGAACATCGACATCTTTATCGAACTTATCTCCGAGAGCAGCAACATCCTGCGGCATTTTGTAGACATCGTTCTTAGCATCCAAGCCCAATAATTCTGCGATATTACCAGCCTCGATAATGTTGCCCGGCTTGTAATGAACCCGGGTTCGGTCTAACGGCGTGCCTTTCATGTTGATCGGGGTTCCGGTAACAAATCCTTTGGTTTTTAGAATGTCGGTGGTCCGTCCGGCTGCACCTCTAACCGTGGTCGAGTTCGCGACCTGAACCGATACTTGGCTGTTGGGTCGACCTTCAAATCCGACCATGGTCCCAGCATCAGCATCGTCTGCGGCACTTCCATCTTCGGGAGTCGATGTAGCAACGGTTATCCCCGGAAGAGTGGTTTCTGTCGCGGTTCCCGCTCCATCATCTGAGGCGTCTGTTTCACTTTCGGCCGCTTGGACCGTGGTCGGTGAAGCAGCCGGAGCCGGGTCGAGGGTAGGCGTGTCCGTGCCGCGCAACAAATAAATACCCACTACTACGGCAGCGATTACCAACAGCGCTCCTCTTATAGCAGCGGCATTGTTAGGTCTTGACATGGGACCGTTCATCGGGCGACCTCCTGGTCGGCTGTACGGCGAGCTGAGTGTTCTTGACGTCGACGATCACGCATCCGCCTTAATCGTC
>SGYJ01000110.1 GCA_004214275.1 Acidimicrobiales bacterium
ACAAACTTCCACTAATCAAGCCTTCTGGCCTGAGGTAGCTATGGCCGGTTACTTCGTCTTACACACCAAATGGCACACCTTGGATCGGTTGAGTGAGTATCAGCAAGGCGCGCAGTCAGCGATTAGCAAGTACCAGGGACGGGGGATCGTGTACGACACACAACCTGAAGTTGTTGAGGGAGAATCTCAACTCGCTGCAACAGTCATTATCGAGTTTGATGACCTGACAGCAGCTAGGGCTTGGTACAACTCAGCGGAGTATCAAGAAGTGCTTCCGATACGTCTAGAGTCCTCCGTTGGTATTGGCCGCATTGTGGGAAACAAGGAATAATCAGCGAGGTTCGCATGAGCATTGACGTTAAGTTTGACGCCTCGTTGCGGCAACGCTTACGAGACAATTTGGACCGCCACCAAAGACGAGATCACCTAAACAAAGGCCTCACTCAAGCTTCAGTGTGTGTCATTGTTCTCGACAGCGACGCTTCAGTGCACGGTGATGATCCATTACTAGAGGGTGAGACGGCAGCCGATCGTAAACAGTTGTTGGCTGATATTCCGGGAATACCCGGTGACGTCGAGCTGACCGGGACTGTGGAAGGAACCGCTGGTGGTGCAGCCGTGCTGTTGACTCGTCGAACCTCAAAGCTTAAAGATCACCCCGGTCAATGGGCTTTACCTGGTGGCCGAGTGGATGCAGGGGAATCGCCGTTGGAGGCGGCTATGAGGGAAGCTCAGGAAGAAGTCGGTTTACGCCTCACTACCGATGATTTGTTGGGACAACTAGATGATTATCCGACGCGCTCGGGTTACGTAATCAGCCCTTTTGTGTTTTGGTTAAGTAGCGATCTTGAGCTAGTTGCTAATCCGAGTGAAGTGGCATCCGTTCATCGGATCTCCATTCGTGAACTTACGAGACCCGACTCACCTCGTTTCGTCAAGATTCCCGAGAGCGAGCGCCCTGTGGTTCAGCTGCCAATTGGAGGAGACCTAATACATGCTCCGACCGGCGCGGTCATGTACCAGTTTCGGGCTGTTGCCTATGACGGCGATGACGTTCGAGTTGACGAGCTGGAGCAACCAGTTTTTGCGTGGCGTTAAAGTTCGACCAACGCCGTTACCCGTGAACGGACATCGAAGAGTTTGGATTGACTGTGCGGGTCCGGCGGAAGTTACCCATATCGATAGCCAATCCCATATGAGGGCCTGTCACTTCAACTGGGTCAGCATCATGGTCGTGACCGTTTTCAACCGCTGTAATTAGCTCAGACATGCAATAGCCAGCTATGGCTGCGTTCTTGAATTGGTTCCCACTCGTACCGATTGCTACGTAGAACCCGTCGATACAGGTTCGGTCGTATATCGGAATCCAGTCATCTGCCACGTCATAGACCCCGACTACTCCCCTTTTTTGGTGGGGCACTCCAACATCGGGAAGTCGGCGATTCAATCGCAGAACCTGGGCCTCCCATTGGTCTGCCTGTATCTGACCTTCATGGTCAGCGTCTACCCAATGCAGAGGGTCACAATCTGGTTCTGTGCTCCCAACCAGGATGTTGTTCCCTACATCCGGTCGCACATAAATCCCGTTGTCATCGTCAGCAATATTGAAGCCGCGGTGTTCGAAATCAAGTTCGTTTGGCGACGGAACATGGTGCACCTCTTGTCGTAACGGCGTCGTCGCAATGGACATGTCGCCTAACGCCCCAGCCATCTCATTAATGATTCGGCTGTGTGGTCCTGCAGCATTGACAACAATAGGGGCCGATATCAGAGTCCCATCTCCGAGTTCGACTCCAGTGATTTGTCCACCGTGTTGAGTGATAACAGTGACTTCAGTATTGAAACGAAAGTCGCAATTCAACGCTGCAGCTGCCGCATGTAAATTGTGTGCCGCGAGCTGCGGATCGCTCACATATCCAGCTTCCGGAGTAAAAAGTCCGCCCTCCAACCGTTCTGTTGGTTCATCCCAGAAACCGGGGTCTTCGGGTCTTTTGGGCGGCCCGAAGCGACGGAGGTCAAGTTCGGGGAGATGAGACTGAAAGTTTTCTTCGTCCCAGTCTTCGTATGGGATTCCGATGGAATCGAAATGTGGGAGCACCTTCAAGTGGTGGCCGCCTGTTGTTTTCAGAGTCACCATGCCGCATTGACTGAACTTCGCGAGTTCAGTGCCGCGATCAGCCTTCAAATGCTCTCCCCAGTTTTCCCAGTAACGAAGCCCCTCGTAGGACATCGCAACACCCGGGTATGTCGAATATGTGAACCGAACAATCGCTGAAGAAAAGCTGGTCGAACCGAAGCCCGCGCCTCCATGACGATCAACCGTAAGGGTGTGGAACCCCCGTCGACCAAGTTCGTATGTAATTGACGAGCCGATTACCCCAGAACCAATCACTATTGCGTCATAAGTTTTGGTCGACACCAACTCAGCCTCTCACCAATTGTTTGGAAGATCGAACGCCCTCTAACCGATGCGGATGGGCTTACCAATGTCCTCGCTCAGAACCTCAGGACCAGCATCGGTGATGTGTATGTCGTCTTCGATCCTGATACCTCCAAAACCTCGCAGCGGCTCGACAGCATCCCAAACAACCTCTTCGGCGAACCGCTCCCGAACCGCGGGGTCAGCGAGGAGCGCTTCAATAAAGTAAATCCCGGGCTCAACGCTAGTGATCATGCCTGCTTCTAACGGCCGATCGGTTCGCAAGTATCGTGATTGGGGATGAGAGCTCGGTTCTCGTCCTGCTGGGTAACCACCGGCATCATGGACAGTGAGGCCTATCAAGTGACCTAGTCCATGTGGGTAAAACAATGCGACCGCGCCCGAGGAAACCAACTGATCAACTTCACCCCGCAGCAGTCCGAGCTCTAGTAGTCCCGAACCGATTGTTCGAGCTGAATCCAGGTGTATCTCGCGCCATTCCTGTCCGGGTCGACAACGATCAATAGCTAATTCCTGAGCGCTCAACACGACCTGCCATAGGAAAGATTGAACATCGGTGGGTTCTGCTCCTACGACCATCGTTCGTGTGACGTCACTCGCGTATCCCCCAAACTCACCACCAGCGTCAATCAGAAGAAGTTCCCCTTTTTGCAGTGTCCGCGTGGAAGGATTCAAACTGTCGTCTTGGCCGTAGAAATAATGCAGGTAAGCACCGTTGGGTCCAGTTGCGACAATGCTCGGGTAAGCAGTCCGCACTGCTCCGGCACGAAAGAATTCAGCCTCCATGCCTACTTGGATCTCGCGCTCTGTCATACCAGCAGCAACATTTTGGTAAACCCAATCGAAACCCGACTTACTCGTCGCGGCAGCCGATCTCAAAGCCGAGAGCTCTAACTCGTCTTTGTGAATACGTTCAGCAGCAATGCCGGCTTGGATTTTCGGGTCGTCCCACGCCTCTAGGACCGTTTGTTCGGTTCTCAGCGCTATCCACCCCTCGAGTTCCTCGAGGGGCACTCCAATAGGATCCGCGGGTTGATGCCAAACTTGGTCGTCCGGTGTCGACCGAGGGCCGAACAGTTGCCATTGATCCTGCAGCGCGTCAAAGGCGAGCACTGCATCAGGGATACCCCGACCAGACAAGTACGCGAAGTCTGGATGAGGTTGGAAGGAATGCTCCATGTCGCTTCCCGCCATCGGCAGAACTGAACCGGAACGAACTAACACAATTTCGTCTTTCAGGTCCCATCGAGCCATTACACGGTCGCGACGCGCCGAAAGTAATGTTTCGCTGTCGCGATTTGCCATATGTGAAATCTACTCTCGGTAGGCACTCTTTGACTCATCGTGTCATTGTGGTGCTATGACTACTTTGATTACCGGGGGCACCGGGTTCATTGGAGCGGAAATAGCTCGAATGCTTGTTGACAGCGGCGACGAGGTTCATATCGCCCACCGATCAGGAAACTTGGGCCGACTTGAAGGCATCTCTGACCGTGTTCACCTTCACCAATTTGACCTTTCTGTGCCTGGAAGTGCTTCAACGCTTCTTTCAGAAGTAAAACCAAAGACCTTGTTTCATTTCGGGGCAATTCTGACTGCCCCAGGTGAACAAGACCCACAGGCGCTTCTTCAAGCAAACGCAGCCGGTTTCATTGAAACCATTGAGGCTGCGAGGCTTGCGGGAACCGAGCAAATGATCTTTGCGAGTTCGATTGGAACTTATGGGCGAGATACTGGAGGAGGAATCATTAATGATCTGACTCTTCAACGACCAAATTCTGTATACGGAGTGACGAAGGTCTTAGGCGAAAACCTTGGCGCCTATTACCGCCAAAAATACGGCCTGGACTTTAGGGGGTTGCGCTACCCGTCGATCGTTGGTCCGGGAGTGACCACTTGGAGCGTGGCTCAATACACCAGTTGGATCATCGAAAAACCTGCTCTAGGCGAATCATTCGAAGTATGGGTTCCACCTGAAGCAGTGGTAGCGATACTTCACTATCAAGACGCTGCGCGGGCTGCGATTGAGCTTGCTCAAGCGCCGTTCGAATCGATCAAATCGATCAACTATTTGGTTGACGGTATCCAACCCACCCCAACCGCTGGAGAGATAGCTGACGCAGTCCGTTCCAGGATCTCGGATGCAGACATAACATTCTCACCCTCTGATGGAGGGGTTGTGGGGTCAGTTCGAATTGATGACAGCGCCGCTCGCGAAGAGTGGGGTTGGCAGCCGAACTTCGACACCGAAGGCATGGTTGATGCAGTGATAGCTGAAGTCACCGGATCAGTCCGCTAGATAACCAAGAATCTTGTTGTCTTGAGCCGGGCTAAGGTCCGAAGCACGCAGGTCAGATTCGTTAAGGGGAAAGTAATGAGTATCGAGCGGTCCACTGAGGTCATGGCTACCTATTTGGGTGAAGTCCTAGGCAAGAGAAAGTTCGAACTAATACCTGAATTCGTTGACGAAGAAATGCTTGACCATGCAACAGGTATGCGGGGCCCCTCAGCCCTTCACGCGCATGCGAGCGGATTTTGCGAAAACATCCCAGGCGTCGAGATCGAAGTCGAAGACATCGTCGCTACCGAAGATGCAGCGTTCGGAATTTGGAACTGGAAAGGCGAGCCCATCCAGTCAATGGGTAACTCAGCAAATGGCAACCCCGTATTCCCGCAACGGGTGCTCAGTGTGTTCAGGCTGCGCGACGGAATGCTCATCGATTACGAAGCTTTCGTAGATGCAGGTCAAGTGCGTGCTCAAATCTCTGCTCTCTAGCAACAGGGCAGGTGGACAGTTGCCGTTGCTTCCAGCATCCATAGGGTCAAAGAATTTTTGATGCACGTTTCAAAGCTTCGGTAATCAGCGTTTACAATTTTTGGTTGAGCTTTCTCATCCAATTCTCATAAAGCTCTTAGCCTTCATTCAGGTTCATTGGAGAACTTTGTGTCCGAACACAAACAACACCTAGGAGTTCAACAATGATTCGAAGCCCGAAAGCAAAATGGATAGCACCACTGGTTCTTACCGGAGCCCTACTTGCCGGCGGTACGGCCGCTATCGCAGCCGAAACCTGGAATAGCTCAGACGAAGACAGTCCGGTTGAACTTCCTTTCCGACCAAAAGCTTCTGAAGAAGATATGCAGGCCCGTAAAGCTGAAATGCAGGAACG
>SGYJ01000111.1 GCA_004214275.1 Acidimicrobiales bacterium
AATTTCCGGTGGTAGATAACCACCCCAGGCAAGTCGGTCACGGTGGCGAGGCTGAGTACCTTGCCCGGGTTGAATATTGATGATTTGAGTGAGGTGCAACTGAATTTTGTCGGTGTACGGCCCAAGGAAATCGTTTGCAAGCCCTGTAATCGTTGGGTGCATGACCAGTTCTCGAGATACTTCACTTCGGGCGACAAGAGCTCCTGTCCGACCCGTGAGTCGTCCAGTGAAGTCATCGCGGCCCGTTGGGGTGGCATCGATAAACGGCTGCAACTCTTCACTGACTCGCGACCTGAGATCTTCACCCATTACGTCTACGAGTACACACGCTCCATCCTCGCGGAGCGCTTTCAGAATTTCGTTGCTATCTGCGTCAGCATCGAAGTAAAGAAGGTCTGCCATTTGGCCAGCCTAGGTCACTCTGCTGGTCCGTTTGAATAAAGTGACTTTTGAAGTCAGAAGTTCAAGATGCTGTCTTACGCCGATCCGTCATCTTTTTGAAGTGTGTAGCCCCGTTCATCGAGGGCACCCGGCCCTCACCTGGGCCCATATCTGCCATCACCGTAAATGCTGATGGCACACGGAAACTGAAGGCCTTTTCGCCGGGCATTAAACATGTCTCGTCATCGCAAGCCTGCCAACGGACTCGGCCGCTAATCGACACCCAGCGGCCATCGTCATCTTTCGTAATGGCCCGGCCATTTTGGGCGATCGGTAGACGCAACACGACGTTCCCTTCATAGACCTCAAGAGTGTGTCCATCGGTGCCCAAGGTGAGAGGCTGAGTCGCAGGGGCAACCAGCGTGTACGACAAAATCCCTTCAGCTTCAGCATCTATTTCAATCGACGCTGCAACTAAACCTTCAGGAACCGGATCTTGGTATAGATGCATACCTGTTGGCACTGAAAAGCGAGCAACTATTTGCCTCGTAATACCCACCGGAAGGTCGTTACCCTCAAACTCGATCTCGACTTCCACTTCCTGATCCGTTGCTGGCCTTTCTGCCAACAAAACATCTTCACCCTTGACAGCAGCGACTAGTTGCTCGGCTCCCGGACGAACAGTGAAATTATTTTCGAAGAACTTTTGGGTGATCATTCCGTCTGCATTGGTCACGTACACACCGGGATAAGGAATGCCATGCCACGGGTGGTCGTCCTCATGGATGGTTGTGTTAAGAATTCCAAAAGATCGAATGACTTCGCTATCAGGATCCGAAAGCATGGTGAAGGTAGCGCCATGAGCGTTCTTGTAGTCAGCCAGTGCATCAACTTCGTCATAGCTGAGGACATACAGCTTCGCTCCGGCAGCCTCGAAGTCATCCATTCCCTTTTCCAGCTCGACCAGCTGGGTACGGCACGGAGGTCACCAAACTGCTGATCGGGTAAAGACCAGAACGACTGGTTTTCCGTCCCGGTCAGTATGTAAGTCAACAGTTGAGCCCTCTGAATTCACGGCAACAACATCGGGAAGTCGTTCACCTACTTCTGGTCCTGTAGGGAATACCCCCAAAGGGTTGGATCTAGGTCCATGTCCGGCCGGCAAAGGGGCGATGTATCCCTCTGCATCCTCGTACTGGTTGGGACCTAGTTCAGCCCCACGGGTATCCCGTTCAATTTGCATGGGGGAAACTTAGCTTGTCAGAAACGGCTACGGTCCACAGAACGGCACGCGGCGGGGAGTAATCGATGCCCAAACCACTTCGATTTGGAATCATGTATGACTGCCGTCATATACCCGGCGGCAATCTGTCAATGACCGACGTCTATTCGGCAACAATCGAGCAGGCTGTCCTAGCCGACAATCTCGGCTTTGACCATGTTTGGTTTACTGAACACCATTTTCTCGAAGACGGTTACCTGCCAGCCTTTCAACCTTTGGCTGGAGCGATAGCTGCTCGAACCAAACAGATTCGCATCTCAAATGACATTGCCCTATTGCCCCTGTACCACCCTGTGAGACTTGCTGAAGAACTTGCTGTGCTTGATCACATCTCCCAAGGGCGAATGGAGTTCGGCATCGGCATGGGTTACGTGCCGAAGGAATTCGAAGCATTCGGTGTTCCGCTGCGGAATCGCGTCTCAATGACCGACGAAGCGATTGAAATACTGCGCCTCTCTTGGGGTGATGAGCCCTTCAGTTATGCGGGCAAGCGCTATCAACTTTCGGACATCAACGTTTACCCCAAGCCAGTACAGCTCGGAGGACCGCCGTTATGGATAGCAGCCATGAAAGAACCGGGAGCGTTACGAGCTGCTCGTTTCGGAACGAATTTGCTTCCCCAAGGCCGCAGAGAAGAGGTCCTCGATCCATGGAGGGAGGCCGTCGAAGCTGACGGTCGAGACCCTGATGACTACCGGGTGGGAATAATTAGATCTGTTTATGTCACCGATGACGTTGAGAAAGACTGGCCAACCATACGAGAGGCGGAACGTTTCCGTATGGGTGTTTACGGGACATTCATGGCTGAGACACCCGACGATTACGGTTGGGGCAGCGAAGGGGGCATCCCTCAAAACGTCATCATTGGAAACGCCGAAGAAGTGACGAAAGAACTATCAGAATTCATTCGCCTATACGGCATAACCGATATAGCAACTTCGGGGCTGCCACCAGGAATCGATCCTGAATTTATGGCTCGAAACCTCGAGCGTCTCGCTTCTGAGGTAATACCGCACCTGAAATAGTTAGTCAGACAGATTCAAACAAGTAGGTGTCAAGGGTTTCCTGGGCTCGGATACGAAACTTGTGCCAGTTGCCTCCTCCGTAATAGGCCAGGCTTCCAGGTTCAGACTCACCGTGGCCGTTGTAATAGGACAAGCAATCACGGAGCGGTGCAGTCGCTATATCAGCCTGTCTGCAGTGCTCGGCATACGTCAATTCAGACTCTTCGGTGATGTCCACTACTTGGTGGCCTTCATCTCGCATCTTTGAAAGCATCCACACGATGTAATCGGCATGAGTCTCGATGGCATCGGTGAAATTGAAACTGCCACCTCCACCCTGTGGTCCAGTCATGATGAACAGATTGGGAAAACCATTGCTATGGATTCCGAGGAAAGTCTTAGTTCCTTCAGTTTCCCACTTGTCTTTCATTGTTTGACCACCTCGACCGGTGACCATGTTGAACGTTGACGTCGCCATCCATTGGAATCCCGTTGCATAGATCAGCACATCGAGTGGGTATTCCTCATTTTGATGCACGACCCCGTTTTCGTTAATACTTGTGACCCCGATAGGGGCGGTATCTACGAGATGAACGTGCGGCAAGTTGAAAGTCGGTAGATATTCATCATGAAAGGTCGGACGCTTACAGCCATAGGGGTAGTAGGGCTTCAGAGCCTCAGCCGTCTTGGGGTCTTCGACTATGGCATCGACTCTGGCCCGTATCTGTTCCATGATGCGGAAGTTCGAATCTAACTGCTTTTCAACCATTTCTTCGGGCGTGAGTTTGCGTGAATGTTCTTTGCGTTCTTTGAAGTGCTCGACTTTCCCGGCGAGGTAATCATCGTTAGCTTGGATCGCCGAACGGCCTGCTGAAATTTTCGAGAATCGCTTTCGTCGAGCGCGAGCCCAACCAGGTTCTTCTTTCCAGTCTTCAATTTCTTGAGACGCAGTTACTCGCTGGTCTCGAACGTCGATTGATGAGGGCGTGCGTTGAAAGACATATAGCTCTTCAACAACTTTGGCGAGTTCTGGAACGGCTTGAACCGCCGTAGCGCCCGTTCCAATGATTCCCACTGTCTTTCCTTCGAGGTCGACGTCATAACGCCAACGGGAGGTATGAAATGAGTCCCCCTCAAAGGTTTCCATACCACCGATTCGAGCCAGTTTAGGGGTGGTCAGAATACCGTTAGCCAAGATGACGTAGCGGGCTCGCATAGCATCGCCGCGATCGGTACTTACGGTCCAGCGCCTTGTTTCTTCGTCCCAGTCTGTACTTTCGACTGTTGTGTGGAAGAGGCACTTGTCGTAGAAACCGAACTTGGTTGCCATGGATTGGCAGTACTCAAGGATCTCGAAGCCCGACGCGAACTTCATTGTCGGGAAATATTCCATTTCCTCTAAGAGCGGGAAATAACTGTAGGACTCAACGTCGCATGCGATGCCTGGGTAACGATTCCAGTACCAGGTGCCGCCTACATCGCCGCCTTTTTCGCAGAATCTGACGTCTTGAAAACCTGCTTCTTTGAGGCGGTACCAAAGCAGTAGTCCGGCGAAACCGGCACCTACTACAACGATTTCGCATTCGTCGGTCAGGGAATCGCGTTGAACCGGGGATTCGGAGTAGTGGTCCTCAAGGTATTTGGTGAATTCCCCTTCCATTGCCATGTAGTCAGCTGCCCCGCGACGCTGCTCCTTGAATTCTCGATATTTGGCCTGTTCAACGGCGTCGAATGTTGCGTCGGTGGAAACCTCGGGAAGGGTTTTCAGGGAGACATTGGGATTTACTTCGTAGCCCTGCCCCTGAATCTTGTCGCTTGCTTTCGCTGCGCGGGTATCGAAAATCTTGAGACCTGTGTCGGGATCGATGCTGATCGCCATGTTGTTCTCCTGTCTAGACGCTAGAGATGTTAGGCAACCGTGACGGGGTCGCGCCTGCTTTGTGGAAACCAGATTTAGATCCCTAGATCGACGCTGCTTTCTGAGCGCCTCCAAACTTCCCGTCACTATCAAATTGATAGCCTCTAGGGGTGACTGCTCGCGCCTGGATCGCCGTCGCGTTTGCGGCAGCGAGCGCCGGTGTAGCTCAAGGATTCGGTCGATTTACCTTGGGTGTCGTATTGCCTGCAATGCGTTCAGATTTGGGGTTATCGAACACCGTTGCTGGTTCCATAGCCACTGCGAACGTCACCGCCTACCTCGTTGGCACTCTCGCAGTCGCTATCGCTTCATCCCGCATCAGATTGCTGACCATTATGAAGGTGGGACTTCTCATCGCCGTGGCAGGCCAACTGGTATCTGCTGTTGCTCCAAACGCCCCTGTCTTGATGTTTGGAATGTTCTGTAGCGGCTTTGGTGGGGCCTGGGTCTGGATTCCAACCCCAGTTGTTGCGAGCGCTGCCTTCCCACCCGAAAAACGGGGCACAGCTATCGGACTTCTCTCATCGGGGATGGCTCTCAGCATCGTGTTCACCAGTCAATTAGCTGGCTGGGTTCGAAGGCTGTGGGGAGACGAAGGTTGGCGCAACGTGTACGTAGTTCAAACAATCATTGGACTACTGGTAGCAGTCGGAACTGTTGCCGTTGTTAGACACGCTCAGGAACAACTTTCACCTAAGGGCAGCGTCGGTGGGTTCGATGCCTTACGTCGCGTGCCTGGCTGGAGACCCGTGACAGCCATGTACACAACCTTCGGCTTCATGTATCTGCTCGTTTTGGCGTTCATGAGTAGCCGATTAGAGGGCGATAACGGCTGGTCGGCCAGCAATGCGTCTCTGTCGTTCACGTTGATCGGACTTGG
>SGYJ01000112.1 GCA_004214275.1 Acidimicrobiales bacterium
ATATTTCCCAAGGGATATGCCCCTCTTCAAGACACAGGATGCGACCCGCATGAGCAACGACATGGGTATTGGCTTTTGAGTTCTCGCTGCTGAAATCAAGGTTCTCAAGATCAATTACCGGTTTGGTCGGATTCTCGTAGAAGGGTGTCTTTACCCACCTATTGCGGTACCAGTCGGCTCTACCTTCGCGAAGTCTGACCCCGTGAATCATGCCGTCACCGAGAAACCAATGCGCGGATTCACCAGTGATTGGATTTGCGCCGTTACGAAGGTAACGGCCGTCAAGTTCTACGGGTATCGAACCGCGAACTTCGAGCTGGTCTGTGGTCACCTCCTCAAATACGGGGGCATAGTTACCTCGAAGATGAAATGGTGCGCTGGCGCTTGTGTTCATAGAGGTGTTCTTTGATGGTTCCAATGAGTTAATTCCATCATCTCACGGTGAGTGAATTGCTTTTGATTATGGCAGGATCTTGAGGTGACTGACCCTTCTCCACCCCTTGCTGACTTGAAGGTTGTCGATATATCGACAATTTTTGCTGGCCCACACTGCGGAAGATACTTGGCAGATTTTGGTGCTGATGTGGTGAAGGTTGAACAGCCGGCCGGCGATTCGTCTCGAAACATCGGATGGCGTGCGGCTGACGGTGAAACGCTGTGGTGGAAATTAGCTAATCGAGGTAAACGGGCCATTACTTTGGATCTGAAAAATAGTGAGGATCTGGCGACCTTGAAGCGGATGCTCACTGTGGCTGACGTCTTAGTTGAAAATCTTCGGCCGGGAAAGCTGGAAGCATTGGGTTTGATTCCCGACGAGCTCATCAAAACGAATCCGAAGTTGACGATTACCCGGGTAACTGGTTTCGGACAAACTGGCCCATACCGAGACCGTCCGGGTTTTGCGACATTGGCTGAAGCGATGAGCGGCTTTTCGTCCATGAGCGGTGAGGCCGGCGGTGCCCCGCTGCTACCACCAATAGCTTTAACCGATGAAGTGACTGGCTTAGCAGCGGCGTTCGCGACCATGGTTGCTGTCCACTCAGGGGGAGGACAGACCGTTGACGTGAATCTGCTTGAAACCATGATGCAGATCATGGGTCCGCTCATTTCTGCGTGGCACACCGAGGGTTATCTGCAACCACGACTCGGTTCAGGGATCGCTTACAGCGTTCCTCGAGGCACCTACCAAGCATCTGATGGTGGCTGGATTGCGGTGAGCACCTCAAGTGATGCGCTTGCCCGAAGAGTCATGGAGCTTATTGGTGTTGGTGACGACGAAAGATTCCAAACATTTGATGGTCGAATAGCGAACCGAGAAGAAGTCGACAGGCTGATGGCCGAATGGGTTCAACAGCGAACACTTTCAGAAGCCTTAGAGAGCTTCGAAGCAGCTGAGGCTGCTGCGGCACCCGTGTTGGACGTTGGCGAACTTTCATCTGATCATCACGTGGCGGAGAGAGGTTCTCTGATCGAAGTTGATGGAATCGTGATGCAGTCCTTGATAGCTCAGCTATCGAAAACGCCTGGCCGGGTTCGTTGGGCTGGACGCAGCTTGGGCGCAGATAATGAAATGACGCCGGGTCCGGACGCATTTTGGTTTGAGGATTAGTGGTCCGGCCGCTGCTGGTTAGGTTGCGCGCTGAGACTCCACTAAATCGACTACATCATGCATGATGCGAGTTAGCTCGTAATCTTTTGGTGTGTAGACCCGGGAGACTCCGGCGTTCAGCAATGCGTCCCTGTCGTCATCAGGAATAATTCCGCCGACAATCACTGGTGATGTGACCCCTTGTTCTTGTAAAGCAGATAACACCGACGGGACAAGGTGGAGATGGCCGCCGGACAAGATTGATAACCCGATTACATCAACGTCTTCGTCGCGTGCTGTAGCTGCAACGTGTTCTGGGGTGATCCTGATGCCTTCGTACACAACTTCCATTCCGGCGTTTCGAGCAGCAACCGCTATTTGTTCCGCCCCGTTGGAATGACCATCGAGACCTGGTTTTGCAACCAGTAGGCGAGGTGGACCGTCGACGAGTTCGCGTGAGCGTTGAGCGACTTCGCTCAGTCCTGGAGAAGTACCCGAAGTGGCCTGGATCCCAGTCGGCCCGCGGTACTCGCCGAACACCTCGCGGAGCACTTGGGTCCATTCACCAGTTGTTACTCCGGCCTTAGCTGCGGCGATCGTATGGGGCATGATGTTGTCATCACTTAGAGCAGCGTCGCGTAAGCGTTGTAAGGCAACTTCCACGGCTTCTTGTGATCGCGTAGACCGCCACGCCTTGATTTCGGTAATCATTTCATCTTCGACTTCGGGGTCGACTTTAAGAAAGCTTCCTTCTCCTCCTAACGGAGATTCTGCGGTGTCCTCGAATGCGTTAACCCCGACAATGGTCAATTCCGTTGATTCGATTTGACGCATACGTTCCGTGTGGCTTGCTACTAGTCGTTGCTTGAGTTCGTCAATCGCGGTGAAGGCACCGCCTAATTCCATTACTTCATCTAGTTCTTTTTGGGCGTCACGAATTAGTTCTGCCGTCCGATTTTCGACGACGTGCGATCCATCGAAGATGTCGTCGTATTCGAGCAGGTCAGTTTCTAGGGCCAGCACTTGTTGCATACGTAAGGACCATTGCTGATCCCAGGGTCGCGGCAACCCAAGTGCTTCATTCCAAGCTGGCAACTGGATAGAACGAGCGCGTGCCCGTTTCGACAAGGTCACCCCCAAGGCTTCGAGGATGATTCGTTGCACGTTGTTTTCTGGTTGGGCCTCGGTCAGGCCAAGCGAGTTAACTTGTACTCCGTATCGAAATCGCCGAAGTTTCGGGTCGTCAACTCCGTATCGGTGCTCGCAGATCTCATCCCACATTTGGGTGAAGGCGCGCATCTTGCATACTTCTTCGACGAACCTGATTCCGGAGTTAACAAAGAAAGAAATACTGCCTACCACTTGAGCAAATTGGTCCTCAGGTACCTGTTCGGAATCTCGGACAGCGTCAAGGACGTCGATCGCGTTTGCTAACGAGTACGCGATTTCTTGGACTGGTGTGGCTCCGGCCTCTTGAAGGTGGTAGCTGCAGATATTGATCGGGTTCCACGAAGGCACGTGCTGAGAGCAGTAGGAAATCATGTCGACAATAAGTCGCTTGCTCGCTTCGGGCGGGAAAATATAGGTACCTCGGCTCAGGTATTCCTTAACAATGTCGTTCTGTGTAGTCCCTCGGAGCGTGGCGGGAGGGATTCCCTGCTCTTCAGCATTCGCTATGTAAAGACCGAGCAACCAAGCTGCGGTGGCGTTTATGGTCATGGAAGTGTTCATCTGCTCCAACGGAATCTCGTCGAGCAGGGTGTTCATTTGGCCTAGGTGATAAACGGGAACACCAACCTTGCCGACCTCACCGATCGCGAGCGGATGATCGGGGTCGTATCCGGTCTGAGTTGGGAGATCGAACGCTATAGAGAGGCCTGTTTGCCCTTTTTGGAGATTGCTCCTGTAAAGCTCGTTAGAAGCCTTTGCAGTGCTGTGACCGGAATAGGTCCGCATAACCCAAGGATTGTCCCTCTGAGATTTGGGTGCGGCGTTCACACGGGCTCCTCGCTTTGACGTTGAGCCTAGGGACTTTTGTTAGCTCTCAATCGTCAAGCAAACTGAAATTCATAGGCCGAGCCCAGACTTCAGCTAACGGTCGATCTACGGCTTCTGCCAAAAGTTGTAGGTAATCATCGCGGCTGATTTCAACGGCCCCCATGCTTTCAAGATGAGGTGTATTCCATTGCACATCGATCAATGCACCACCGGTGACCTTCATAGCGTCGACCAATGCGACGAGAGCGACCTTCGAAGCATTAGGGACCGAATGAAACATGGACTCACCGGCAAAAAAAGCACCTATGGCAACGCCATACAGGCCGCCTACGAGTTCGCCGTCGCGCCACGTTTCGATGCTATGAGCCCAGCCGAGGCGGTGGAGTTCGAGATATGCGTCCCGGATATTGGCGTCAATCCATCCGTGAGGACGCACGGGACTGGCGCAAGCATCAATCACTTGGTCGAAAGCGTGATCCACTCGAATATCAAAGTCTCGACATGATCGGCGTAAGGATCGTCCGACGCGCAGGTATGAAAGGGGGAGCACTCCGCGAGGATCAGGGGACCACCAACCGATTGTGTCGCCTAAGGGCATCGGGAAAAGACCGGAGCCGTAGGCAGATAACAACGTGCCGGGTTCGAGGTCTGCTCCTGCTCCGACAAGACCGTTCTCGTCAGCAGTATGAGCAGGTGGAAACGTCCAGCTACTCGCTTGTGGCTCAACTGGTCCAGTGAGAGTGTCCCCGCGCATACCGGTGAGCATACGCATTACTCACCCGCCTGACCCAATGCAGAATGGCTAATCAGTCAAATCTTTGTATATATCGATTTCGGAGGAGGTGGCATCAGAAATCGTTACGGAGCTGATTAACACCGGTTTGACAGGTAAATCTTGAGAATCGGTTTCGACTTTCTGTATCGCTAACGCCACGTCAAGACCAGCAACTACATGACCCATTAAGGAGTAATTGGGATCCAAAGAAGCACCGAACGGCCCAGTAACGATGAAGAACTGCGAACCGTTCGTGTTGGGCGTTCCTTGGTTGGCCATAGCTAAGGACCCAACGAGGTATCCCTCCTCGGGGCCGTACGCACCGGTGAATTTGTATCCAGGTCCGCCTCTGCCGTTCAACCCTTCAACGTCGCCGCCTTGAATCACAAACTGATCAATAACCCGGTGAAAGATTGTTTCGTCGTAGGCATGGTGACGTGCCAAGAAGATGAAGTTGTTGACGCTGCGAGAATCCAGAGTCGGGTCGAGGACAACA
Organism: Acidimicrobiales bacterium; assembly: GCA_004214275.1. GTDB lineage: Bacteria > Actinomycetota > Acidimicrobiia > Acidimicrobiales > Poriferisodalaceae > MedAcidi-G3. The sequence continues at coordinate 4,858 of SGYJ01000112.1, forward strand.
GTGAAGTCACCTGAATTTGTTGCGAATTCCGCGGAGTACAACTGACCGGCGTCGATACAAAGCTTCGGTGGTGTCTCGAACTGTGTTTGGCGACCCGATGATCCATCAACTGCGGGACATCCCTCAATTCCGAGAGCCTGAGCGCCAACAGAAGCATCAGCTGCCGTGTCTTGGGTTTCAGGGGCGTCTTCGCCATTGCCGGTCAAACTCCATAAAAATGCCACTAGTAGGACGGCTGCGGCGATAGCGGCCCAACGGATCACAATTTTCGTTCGCTTTGAACTCTTTTGTGCTTGTTGCGCTGCGTCTGCCTGAGCTTGGCGGTGAGCCCGTTGACGTTCGCGCTTGTTATTGCTCATACCAGTGAATCGACAATCCCTTATTGATGAAGTTCACCAATGAAGGTAGCAACGCCGAACCCTGAAGCCCACCTGAACAACCCGTTAAATCACCAAGGGCTCAGAGGTGCTGACAGGTACCCTCAAATCTTGTGGCACTTGTCGTCCAAAAATTCGGTGGCACTTCAGTCGCAGATGCTGACCGCATGCGCGAGGTGGCTAACCACGTCAAACGCACTCGAAGTCGAGGCGATGACGTCGTTCTTGTC
>SGYJ01000113.1 GCA_004214275.1 Acidimicrobiales bacterium
AATCGCCTCAATCAGCTCGTCGGAGAGGTCCGACGGGTACAGATATAAAAGCCGAACTCGCTCGACTCTTTCCCGAACTGCGTTGACTAGGGAAACGATTGACCCTCGCCTCCCAAGGTCCGATCCATAGCTAGCCAAATCCTGAGCGACCAGCACTACTTCGCGAATTGAAAGATCATCGACCTCACCCAATATCGAATCAACCTCGCGACTTTTTTGTGGACCACGAAAGGATGGAATTGCACAAAACCCACACGCCCGATCACAGCCTTCAGCAATTTTGACATACGCCCATGGGAGACTTGCCGCCGGTCGACGCAAATTAAGCAGATCAAACTGAGGTGCTTGTGCCTCGGCTTTCACTGATAATCCACCAGGTTTTTGACTGAGGTTCACTGGGACACCGAATCCGGCGACATGATCTACCTCGGGTAATGCCTCGGCTAGTTCCTCTCCGTAGCGTTCCGCAAGACAGCCAGTTATGACGATGCGGGAGCCTGGCATTCGTTCCTGTTCCAGCTGCAAAACTGCGTTAATCGATTCCTCCCGAGCTTCTTCAATGAACGCGCATGTGTTGACCACCACCAAGTTTGCCGACGACACATCTTCAGTCGGAACTAGGCCATCATCGATCAGAGTGCCCGCGATCTTGTCTGAGTCAACTTGATTCTTGGGGCACCCCAACGTGTGTAGATGAAAACGCTGTTGAGGTTGAACCATTACCTCCCTAGGGTACGGCGTCGCGAGCAAGTATCGATCTGAAACAGGGCGGTAGGGTTGCTCTATGGCTCCGGTTCCTCCTCTGGTCGAGAAGCAACGAACCAAATTCCTCATTCAAGGTATGAGCTGCACTGCATGTGCAACTCGGGTTGAAAACGCTTTATCGAACCTTGACGGAGTCGAAACCGCTCACGTCAATTTCGCTACCGCAACCTCCCTTGTCTGGCACGGCCGCGAACTCAAGCCATCAACCATGAGTGAGGTAGTCGCCGGTCTCGGATATCAGGCCATAGAGGATGGTGACAGACAACAAATCCAATCCTCAACCGAATCGGCCCTGAGGCGAAAAACCATTCCGGCTTTAGTTATCGCTGTATTTGCGATGGCAACGATGTTCGTTCAGTTCCCTGGCAGCGACTGGGTTGTTGCAGCACTTTCTACCGTGTGCGTCTGGTGGGCTGGTTGGACTTTTCATCATGCGGCACGTCTGCAGGTACTTCAAAGATCCCTGGCGATGGACACTCTTATCTCGTTAGGAACCTTGGCCGCATGGTCCTGGTCCATGGTGGTACTCGTACTAAATGCTGATCACAGCCTTCACTTCGGGGGGGCGAACGCGATAGTGGCGTTCGTTCTCTTAGGAAAATGGTGGGAAGCACGAGCACTGCGGACATCCGGCGACTCATTACGCGCACTGGCAGACCTGACTCCACAACAAGCGTTACTTCGCGATGGACGCGAGCTACCACTCGAAGAACTAGTGGTTGGCATGGAATTCATTGTCGCCCCGGGAGAACGAGTCGCGACTGACGGTGACGTAATCGAAGGATTCTCAGAAGTAGACGTGTCTCAGGCCACAGGGGAATCAATACCAATCGAAGTTTCACCCGGCTCAGGCGTAGCTGGTGGAGTTCTCAACGGGCCGGGAGCTTTAGTTATCAAGGCAACAGCGGTAGGGGAAGACACTGAACTAGCGAGAGTTGCGAGGCTCGTTGAGGACGCCCAAGCCACGCAAGCGCCAATACAACACCTCGCCGATTCGGTTGCCGCGAGATTCGTGCCGGTTGCGATCCTCGTTGCTTTGGGCACCCTTGTGGTTCGCTTAATCATCGGACATCAAGGAAGTGACGCACTGATCGCTGCTGTAGCAGTATTAGTCGTTTCATGTCCTTGCTCGTTTGGGTTAGCGACACCTCTAGCGGTGTTAGTTGGTACGGGGCGAGCAGCCCAGCTGGGCGTAGTCGTCGCCGGAGCCCATGTATTGGATTCGACACGAATTGTCGACACTGTGGTTTTCGACAAAACGGGCACCCTAACTAATGGCCACCCATCAATCGTAAGTATCACGTCCACGGCAAATGATGACCCTCTTGTCCTATCGTTAGCTGCTGCTCTTGAATCAAGATCGGGTCATCCGATCGCTCGGGCATTTCAACCTTTGATAACTGGAGAAGCGGAAGTCTCAGAGTTCGCCAACCAGCCAGGCCATGGGATTACAGGCAGAGTGAACGGAACAGAAATCCGGGTAGGTAAAGCAGAATTGTTTACACGGGTTCCAATTCAATTAGAAGACCCAGACTTTGAAGGAACCACTTTGTTTATAGGCCGAGGAGCAACCGCTGAAGCTTCGGTCTCAATTCGAGACGAGATTCGTCCCAATAGCCCTGAAGCTGTGTCTTTGTTGACCAACATGGATCTTGAGGTTGTTTTACTTTCAGGTGATACCCACAAAGTCGCCGAACGCGTCGCCAAACAACTCAACATAGAGAACGTTATTGCAGAGGTATTGCCGGACCAAAAACGCGACCACGTTGCCGCGCTTCAGTCAGCCGGGAAATGCGTCGCCATGGTCGGAGATGGCATCAATGACACTCCCGCCTTAGCTGCGGCAGATCTAGGCATCGCTTTACAGGCCGGGACTGACGCCGCGCGAAACGCAGCCGATCTGACCATCATGACCAACGATCCTCGAGCTGTAGCTGACGGAATCGCTTTATCTCGCAGAACCTTGGGAGTAATTAAGGGAAACCTTGCTTGGGCTTTTTCATATAACGCGATCGCGTTGCCGCTCGCAGTGACCGGCTACCTGTCGCCAACTTACGCTGCGGTTGCTATGGCTTCTTCATCGTTCCTAGTTGTGGCAAATAGTCTTCGTCTCCGTCAGTTCCACAGCCTCAAAGGCGCAGATTCGACACCTGTGAACTCGGAAGCCAATATTTCCACCTAGTCAATAACTACGCAGGTGTCGAGAGTGTTACAAACTCACACCCCTAACGCGCATAGTCTCGGGTCCGTGACTGGTCCCACTCATCGTGTCCTTTCGGAGGCCGAAGCGCTCTCGCGTTTAAGAAGCAAGCGAGGACAACCCGGCTACCTAGCGATGTTTAGTTCTTGGCTAGGGGGGATTGTCACCGATCCCGCGTTGATGCAAATCCCGTTGGACGACCATTTGGTTCACCGGGGTCACGGAGTCTTCGACACCTGCACTCTGAGCGGCGGCCACCTTTATCGCCTAGGTATCCATATTGATCGACTCCTAACGAGTGCGTCTCTTGCGCGGATCGAACATTCCTGGACCAAAGCAGACCTCATCCAGATGGTCACGGATACCGCTAGCCAGGCAGGAATAAAAGATGGTGCAGTTCGCTACTGGCTGACTGCTGGCCCCGGCGGCTTTTCACCCAGCCCTCAAGAATGTGACGAGGCTTGCTTCTATTGCGTCATTTTCGACCCCATGCCGCTAGGAGGAACCGGGTCCAACCCAATGTCGTCCGGGATACCTGAAGCCACCGTTTTGGACACGCCCATGAAGCCACCGCTTCTGGCCACCATCAAATCCAACAACTACCTGCTCAACGTCTTAACCCACATGGAAGCAGTCGATCGAGGTGGAACATTCGGCGTTCTGGTCGACGACACCGGATACGTCGCTGAATCTTGCGTATTAAACGTCGCTTTCATTACCCGCGACAAAGTTTTTCGAACTCCCCCGTTTGACGGCATCCTCTTGGGTACAACCATTCGCCGAGTAATGGACCTTGCCTCCACGAACCTGGTCCAAGAAGGCCTAATTTCTTCAGTCGCTCAATCCCCGGTCCTCGCTTCGGAAGTCTCGGGCGACCTGATCTCAGAGATGTTCTTATGTGGAGGTGACACACACCTGTTCCCAGTGACCTCTTGGGATCAGATTCCTGTGGGAGATGGAGAAGTGGGGCCAGTGGCAACACGACTTTTGGAGCTCCTCGAACAAGAGGCGTTCGGTACAGGTTTTGGAGAGGCCGCCGACTTTATAGAAGTACCCTACGCCGACTAACAAAATGGGAAGAAGTTGATGCGTTTCAGCGAAAGAGTGGAGCAACTCGTCCACTCCCCAATAGGTGCAGCACACGCCCTTGTCGGCCTCAGAACCAACGACCGGCCGTTACTAGACCTATCGCAAGCTGCTCCTTCTTTTCCGCCGGCCGATGCAGTAATGGAACGTATTGCAGAAGTTGCACGCGAACCCGATACAGGTCGTTACCCGCCTCAGCCCGGCTTGCCTCAATTACGTGAAGCATTCGCTAGCGATTTGAGTTCAGGCTACGCGGCCGACATATCGCCTGACGATGTACTGATCACTGCCGGATGCAACCAAGCTTTTTGTTGCGTAGCCAGCGCTTTGACTAATCCAGGTGATGAAGCAATTCTGGTTGCCCCCTTTTACTTCAACCATGACATGTGGCTAAAAATCGAAGGCGTTGAAGTTCGCCACCTCGAACCAGCAGCCAACTTGGTGCCAGACCCTGAACGGGCCGAAGCACTCGTAACCGACAAAACCAGACTCATCACACTGGTCTCCCCCGGAAATCCCACTGGCGTGACCATTCCAAAAGAAATAATCCATGACTTCGCCGAATTGGCTCGAACTCACAATCTTGCTCTGATAGTTGACGAGACATATCGATCTTTTCGTGACGAAAAAAATCCCGCTCACCAACTATTCGAGAATCCCGATTGGGCCGATCACGTCATTAGCCTTCACAGCTTCTCGAAAGATTTCGCGATCCCTGGGTACAGATGCGGGGCCGCAGTTGGTGGCAAACCGGCGATAACAGAAGCACTCAAGGTCTTGGATTGTCTAGCAATTAGTGCCCCCCGCATCGGTCAAGAAGCAGCTCTTGCGGGCCTCCGTCACGCTCAACAGTGGAGACTTGATCAAGCCTCCAGAATTAAGGACTTGGAGCTCCGCTTTCTTGAGTCCATGCAGGGACAGCCTGGTGGCTTTGAGGTCATATCTTCTGGCGCTTATTTCGGATGGGTTCGACATCCAAGGGCAGACCTCTCAACTGAGGAGGTAGTGCGGCGACTGGTGCTAGACCATGATGTTCTGACTATCCCTGGAACCGCCTTTACATCCAACGATCAGTCAACGATTCGAATGAGCTTCGCGAATCTCGAACCCCAACAAATAGACGAGTTGGCTTCAAGACTGAATGAATTCAGCTAGCACCACATCTAAGGTCGTGACGTGGCTACTCCCATCGACCCTCGACCTCGGCCCACGAAAAAAGTTGCTGACGTACCAGTAACCCTCGTCGAAACCACCTCGTTGGGAACTTTCCAAGCTGCTATCACCAATTCAATTTCAACGGCTATAGACACCGAGACTGCCTATAACCCTCACGCCTTTGTTGGACCCAATGCCGCACCAGGCGCTCTACGCGTTATTTC
>SGYJ01000114.1 GCA_004214275.1 Acidimicrobiales bacterium
GTGCACAGAGCCGGTGGGGTGATGGGAATCTTGGCGGAACTAAATCGTGGTGGCCTTCTTCACAACGAGGTGCCCACGGTGCACGAACCAAGCTTGTTCGAAGCTTTAGTGAAGTATGACGTCGCAACAAATGATGATGAGGAGCTGCACCGTTTTTATCGCGCTGGTCCTGCTGGAATTCCGACACAAGTAGCGTTTAGTCAGTCTGAGCGTTATGGGAAGTTAGATCTGGACAGAGAACAGGGCTGTATACGGTCTGTTGACCATGCTTATAGCGCAGATGGTGGACTTGCGGTCTTGTATGGCAATTTGGCCGAGGATGGCTGTGTCGTAAAGACGGCTGGTGTCGACGATGCAAACCTTGTTTTTTCGGGTTTGGCGCATGTCGTTGAAAGCCAAGACGAAGCAGTTGACCACATTTTGAACGACAAAGTTAAAGAAGGCTCAGTTGTCGTAGTTCGATATGAGGGCCCGCGAGGTGGTCCTGGGATGCAAGAAATGTTGTACCCGACGTCGTATCTGAAGTCGAAAGGCCTCGGACAGGCTTGTGCTTTGCTGACCGATGGTCGTTTCTCAGGAGGAACCTCAGGATTGTCAATCGGTCATGTTTCCCCTGAAGCTGCAGCGGGAGGCACAATTGGGCTGGTGAAGGACGGCGATATCATTCATATCGATATCCCAAATCGGTCAATTCGCCTCGATGTCGATGAGGTTGAACTGACTGACCGAAGAAAGCGTCAAGACGAATTGGGTTGGAAGCCTGAGATGCAGCGACCTCGCAAAGTATCTGCGGCCTTAAAGGCGTATGGTTTGATGGCTACGAGTGCAGACACAGGTGCCGTGCGCGACCTCAGTGCATTTCTGTAATCACAAGCGTAAAAAGTGAACGGTACATTCGACAGTCTCTCGATACCGTCGTTTAGGCGTTTGTGGGCTGGTGGTTACCTCTTTTCTTTGGCCATCTTCGCTCAGATGGTTGCTCGCGGGGTTCTCGCTAAAGACCTCGAAGGCTCAAATGCTGCCTTAGGCGCGGTAAGTCTCGCTTTCGGCTTAACGGGATTAATAACTACCCCCCTTGGAGGAGTAGCAGCTGACCGCTTCCCCAAACGCTCCATCCTGATTATCTCCAACGGCCTGCTGCTGGTCTCTTCGTTAGGTATAGCGCTGGCAGTTCAATTTGAGTTCATTACCTTCTGGATGCTTTTGCTTGCTTCGGCGGTCCAGTCCGCAGGCTTCAGTGGTCTATTGCCGGCTCGGATGGCCTTTACAGCTGAACTCGTTGGGCCCGAACGTCTCGCAAACGGAGTGGTGTTGTCGCAGATCTCGATGAATTTAAACCGAGTTGTCGGCCCAGTTATTGCGGGGGTCATCCTTGGCTTTCCAGAGTTGGGTATCGGTGCTGTCTATTGGGTGAGTACCTGTATCACCGTTGTCGGCAGCATCTTCTTTTTCGGCCTTCCTCCCGGCGAACCACAGTCCAATTCGTCAAAGCCATCTGCCCTTAATGATCTCGTGGATGGTGTGAGATATGCACGCAGGTCATGGCCTCTGCCTCTCCTTTTAGGGACTTCGGCACTTGCGCTGCTTTTGGGCTTCCCGTATGTCGCATTTCTCCCAAGCGTCGCCGAAGATCTGTTTGCTGCGGGTGACAGCGGCTTTGCATGGCTTTCGGCCGTCGGAGCGAGCGGTGGCCTCGCAATAGCTTTGTTTATCGCTGGAAGAGCTGAAGGAGTTGTTGCCTGGAAGATACACAACGTCGCTGTCTTGGGATTTGGAGCTGGCATCGCCGCAACGGGTATTGCTCCAACGTTTCTGACTGCAATGTTTGTCATGTTCGTGTTGGGTGGCGCAACGTCGGCGTTTCAATCGATGAATGCAACCCTGACCTTGGCTAGTAGCTTGCCGGAGTATCACGGCAGAATGCAGTCACTCCTCCAGCTTGGCTTTAACTTTTTCGGTATCGCCGCGTTACCACTTGGTATTTGCGCGGATCGCTTTGGTTTGCGGCAAACACTTGTTGTGATGGGCGTGGCGGTGATGGGTGTCGGGCTTCTCTCAACCTTCATCTATAAAACAAAAGTCGAAGTATCAGATCACCAGAATGCGTTGCGAGGGTAGGTTCCACCTATGGAAATCTTCGGAGTGGTGAATGCTTCTCCCGATTCCCTAGCGAAGTTTTCAGTTGTCTCTACCGAAGACGAGGCTCGTGAATATGGAGGCCTCCTCTTAACTCAAGGAGCCGATCACTTAGATGTCGGTGCTCAGGCGTCTCATGGGGATGCAGCCTTTGTGGCCCCAGAACAGGAATGGCAGGTGGTCAAGCCGGTCCTTAACGGTCTGCTCTCCCTTGGGGTCGACGTAGCTATCGACACATGGCAGGTTGAAACTGCGAGAAACGCCTTGGATGCGGGAGCCTCGGTCTTGAACGCATCAGATGCACTTCAGAGCGACGAGATGATTGAGTTGGCAGCAGAGCGCGAGATTCAAGTGGTGCTTCCGTTCATGCTTGGTCCCGATCCGAGGCATTTAAAGCACGTACAAGGAGACCCCGTCCAGGTCATGCTTGATTGGTTCGATCTGCAGCTAGAAAGAGCACGACACTGGGGTATCAGAGAGCGAATAGTACTTGATCCCGGCACTGGCTTTTCTCCCCCGCACTGGGATTGGAGTGAGCGGTTTGAGTACCAAAAAGCGATTTACTCGGGTCTGGATAGGCTGCGCCGCTTTGAATTGCCGGTTTATGTCCCGATTGCTTGGAAACAAACACCGGACAGGTTGGAGCTAGTGGATCTCGTTTTGGAACAGCAAGTCGAGTATGTCAGGGCTCACATTCCCAAACAGATACGCGAAAGACATACAGCATTACTCGAAGGCTCACCGTTACCCACTTCAGACACGTGGGAAGGGTATGAGTAAGGCTGGCTAGCCAGGAACCGCCTCAAGGCGCGCTCGCACGTGTTTATGGTGAGGGGTTAACGCCAACCAATCGCGATCTTCCAGGTCAGTTAGCTCATTCACAGAAACACCGTGGATTTTATGTTCACCGTTTTCATCCGGATATTCCATGCCAAACCCATGAGGCAGACTTACCTGTCCCTCCATCATGCTGTCGGTGATATCTGCGGGCGCCTCTGCCTCGCCGCGCTTCGTGATGACTCGTACTCTTTGGCCATCAACCACACCAAGCCGGTCGGCGTCTGCTGGATTGATTCGTAATGCGCCGTCCTTGTCCTTCTTTCGCCATGACGGGTCTCGGATAATGTCGTTTACGGTCGAACCGCGGTGCTCACCGGCGCTCAGAACAAAAGGAAAAGCATCTTTAGGGGAAGCCGGCTCTTCGGATGCCAAGCCTCTCAACTCGTCCACCAGTTCTTCTATATGGATGTGAATTTTGCCATCAGGTGTCTTGATCCGGTCGAAACTCGTGGAGTAATCGCTGGTGCTAAAGACCATTCCAGATTTGGCATCGATCAGAGCGTCGAACAGATTACTAGCGAGCTCCAGTCCGTCACCCTTGACTCCTGCAGCCCTGATTGCATCCGGGAATCGCATTGAAGCCTGCATGGCAGAACCGAACATGACTGCAGCTGAACTCATGTTGCCCAGCCCCTGTCCAAGGGAGCGATACAAAGCTGTAGGCAGCTTTGCTCCGATGTCCGGGTTTTCAGTGGAGAGTCGCGTGAACGTGGCAATAAATGCCTCGCGTCCTTGCTCCGCTGCGTCAGCCAGTTCTTGAACTCCCTCAGGCTCTCCACCCATTGCCTCGACAAGTCTTGCGTGGATTTCGGCCTCGGGGAGCGTGTCGCCCAGAGGTTCAAAAATAGGCTGCCGAATGTGGAATGTGTTAGAGGGCATCTCCCCAGCAAAAAAGGTAGCTTCAGCTTTTTCGTATTGGGAGCACGCAGGCAGAACGTAATCTGCTTGTCGGGCGGTTTCGGTCATAGCTACATCGATCACCACCAAACAGTCCAGCTTGGCGAAGGCATCGCGGAAGCGCTTGGAATCGGGCAAGGAATGAACGGGGTTTGAGGATTCGACGATCATCCCCCTAAATCGATCGGGATGGTCAGTGTCAATAGCATCAGGAATTGCTGCGCACGCCATGAGCCCGCAAAGCAGCGGGGTCCCAGTTACGGGTTCAGTTGAACCTTCTGCGCTATGGCCACATATTGGGGCCAACCTGTTGGGAATGTTCATTCCACCTTCATTGCCAAAGTTCCCGGTGAGCAAGAACAACAGTCGCTGTAGCCAACTATTTAGTGTCGAATGAGGTGCCATTTCAATACCAAGATCTTCTTCTGTCGCGAGCGACCTCGCATTGGCCATTGCGCGAGCCGCAGATCTCAATTCGTCTTCAGGGATTCCACACTTCCGAGCGTATTCCGCGATATCGACTTCCTCGAGTAGGGGCTTCAGATCCTCCCAACCAACGCACTGTTCGTTGAGGAACTTGTCATCTGTGAGGGTTTCTTGGGTCATTGTTGCCAGCACAGCTGCTAAGGCCCAAGCGTCGGTACCTGGTTTTACTCGAAGATGATGGTCTGAGATATTCGCTGTCTCAGAGACGCGAGGATCAAAGACCACAATCTTTCGCTCCTCATCGTTTTTTATAGCGTTCAAAACATTCCGGGCCTCGGGGAACCCGTGGCTGTGCCAAGGGTTTTTGCCGATGAATACGGCACAGTCTGTGTGATGGAAATCGGGTGACGCCCCAATGTCTTGACGGCCAAAAAATTTGCCTTGAACCCAATACATTCCAGTTTTTTCTTGAGCAAGAGCGTTGCTGCGATATTTGACACCGAGAGTCTGAAGGACACTGCGAGCGTAGGCACCAGGGAAATGGTTGCCTTGGCCCCCGCCGCCGTAGTACATGATCTTGTCTCCGCCATAGACGTCTCGGATACCGACCAGTTGATCAGCGACTTCTTTTATCGCTTGGTCCCAGCTGATCTCTTCAAAAGTCCCATCTTCTAGTCTTTTCAATGGTGCTGTTAGACGGTCGCGTCCATTTTGGTAGTGGTTAATCCTGAGGCCCTTTTCGCAGGTGTACCCCTTGCTTGATGGGTGTTGTTTATCCCCGCGTACCCTAACTATTTCTCTCCCGTCGATACGAACCTCAAGGCCGCAGTTGGCGGAACATAGGACACAAGCAGTTTTGTGCCACTCCTTTGTTGGGTCGGTCTCGAGGTCAGGTGTTACAGGTGCTTCAGTTTCGGCCACGGGTT
>SGYJ01000115.1 GCA_004214275.1 Acidimicrobiales bacterium
TGCTTTGCCCCATAGATCCATCGCGTCGTGTGTCCGAACCCATTTCCGCATGGTGTCCATGGCATCGTCGATTTGTTCAAGTAGTTCTTCCACGTCGTATCCGAGCCACTGGTGTCCTTCTTCGAAGCCTTCGTCGACCATCATCTGAAAGGCGTGATCTGGTGTTGGTGTAAGAGTGATCATCATGTGGCCTGTTCGGCATTCGGCTAAGTCATATGCATGGAGCCAATGAAGTGCTCCTTGACGCGGAGCTACTTTGGGCAGCGGAAGTACGTCGTCGAAGAGCCACTGCATCAAGATGTTCTCGACAGATCCGCTCAAGGTTTCATGAATGGACAGATCGAAGTGCCTGCCGACGCCGTCCCTTCGAACTCTGAATAAGCCTGAAAGCGCGCATATTGAGGCCATGAAACCTGCGTAGTTATAGGCCTGACGCCCCCAGACGTTTAAGGGTTTCTCTGGCAAGCCTCCCACTGACAAGAAGCCACCTAATGCGGCAGCAGTTAAGTCAGAACCCACCCAATTTGCACGAGGCCCGGTGCGACCGAAAGGGGTTATTGAGACCTGCACCAGCCGGGGATTGTCTTTGATCAAGTCGGTGTGGTCGATACCTAAGGTGGCTAACTCTCCAGGGTCAGTGGTCTCGACTATTAGATCGGCTTCCTTTGCCAAAGCTCGATACGTCTGACGTCCGAGTTCTGTTGTTAGGTCAACAATGTGACTTTCTTTTCCGCCGTCATACCACCAGTCAAGGACGCCTCCGTTCTCGTCTCTCATAGATTGTCCCGGGGAACCTTGGTTTGTCACCCTGACCACGTCAGCGCCGAACTCCGTCAGGAGCTTGGTCGCGAATCGCCCTGAATCACCGGTTAGATCAATGACGCGAATGCCTGTCAGTGCGGCCATCAGTCGATGAAAGTCTCGGCAAAAGATCCAAGGACATTTTCGATTTCCGTGACGTCGGCAGTGTTGCAGGACAGGACAAGGTCGGTAACCCCAACCGCTTCGTAGGCTTCGATCAGTTGAGAGTCAACGCCATCAAAATCGCGACGGACCTGGATTGGAAACGCGTCCATAGAGCGCCCGGACGCCTCTGCTTCATCCCGGATGAAACTCAGCCGCTCCGATATGGCATCGGGGGAGAGGCCGAGTGGATGCCAACCGTCTCCTAGTTGTGCAACTCGTCGTAAAGCTGGAGCGCGGTTGCCGCCGATGACTATTGGCGGATGAGGTTTTTGTGATGGTTTCGGAGAGGTCACGACATTTTCGAAACTCCAGTACTTGCCCGCGAAACTTGCCTCTGTCTGGGTCCAAAGGGCCAGTAATACCTGTATGAACTCGTTGCTGTATTGACCTCGGTCTTGGTATTCGGACCCCAAGATTTCGTTTTCTTCGGGCAGGCTGCCGACACCGAGGCCAACAGTGATTCGCCCCCCGGACAAGTGATCCAAGGTTGCGAGCTCCTTGGCTAAGACCATGGGATGGAGATAGGGCATTACAAGAACACTGGTGCCGAGAGTGGCAGTTTGTGTTTGAGACGCAAGCCAAGTGAGCGTGATCAGCGCATCGTGGTACGGGGCTTGACCTAGGCGATCGTGGACGTACCCGACGTTAATGACGTGGTGGTTCACCCATAGCGAGTCGAATCCAAGTTGTTCAGCGGCCACTCCTAGTTGGACAACTTGTTGAGGGTCAGCTACACCGAAATTGTTGGGGAGAGTGAATCCGAATTTCATTGGTAGTTCCTTTCTAAACGGCGCAATTTGCGGCAAGGCTAGCTATGGAGGTCCCCCTCCGCGGCTGTCGAATTTGGTGACGGTCTAACCCGTTAGTTGTGTAACCAAACGACAGACCAGTGCTTGGGTCACAAAAGGCAATTTGGCCTCCAACGCCATTGTGTCCGAAGGCGTTCGGTGAGACCGTGCGGCCCAGGCCTCTTCGATTAGTTAGACCGTCATCGCCGGCTAAAATTACTCCCAAGCCTCGGTTGGCTGGAACCCCCATGGGATCAGGCAAATTATTGTGTACCTGACCAACGGCATTTCTGAGCATGCGCGGTTCCCATAAATTGTCGGGGTTGTGCAGAAGTGCCTGATAAAACAGGGCTAGATCTGCAGCGCGGCCATATCCGCCGCCGCCTGGGACTCCGACTTCGCGTGTGTGTGGGTCGTTGAAACGAATAATCGTTTCGTCGGTGACTTCGCTTGGAGGCATTTCTCGTACCCCGAAGACAGCTTCCAGCTCATCTGGAGTTGCTTCGCCCTCGCACAATGTGAGTTCTGCCATGTCCTCTTGTTGATCCGAATCAAATCCGAGTATCCGTGGTATGCCGAGGGGCTCAGATACACGTTGATGAACTGCGTCGGTGTGTGAATCGCCCGTGATTTCTGTGATCACCTCTGCAAGAACCCAATGGGCGCTCGTGGGGTGGTATTCGTAGCGGCTGCCCGGTTCCCAGTTCAGCCGCCACTCAGACATTCTTCTTCGACGACTTTCAGAATCTGACCACACGTTGGGGCCCATAGGTGCATGAGGAAAGCCGGAGGTGTGCAGCATCACCTGCTCCAGAGTGATGCGTTCTTTCCCGTTCTCTGCAAACTCAGGGATGAGTGAAGAAATAGGCGTGTTCAGATCCAGCGAATTTTCGCTCAAAAGTTGCCAAACCGTGGCGGCGACGAAGGGTTTGGTTGCGGAAAAGAAACAGTACCTAGTTTGGGGTTTCGCGTTCCCGATCGTTTGGTCTACGACAATTTCGCCTTCGAACCCGATGGCAAATTGGCAACTAGGAAGAAGACCCTCATCCACCTCCCGAGAGCAGCGTTCAACCAGCTCAGTGACTCGGTCGTTATCAATGTGGTGTTTACTCATTCCCTTGGCCTACCACTGACAAGCCTGTCGCGTCTTAAAAACAGGGGTGAGCGGGCCAAGGGAGACTTACTAAACTTGCGTTTAGTAAGTACTGACAATATGCTTTGGGCGATCGTCTGGAAGGGGTCTTCGGCCAACCAGGTGCGGCCTGATGACCTTGACCGGGCGTGACCGTTGGTGCCGCTTTCCACGGGGGAGGCGCCAACAGCAAAGGGGGGAAGCTGCGCTGCGTTAAGTGGCCAGCTACCGATCTACCCCAACGCACGGACAGCGATGGACCGGGCGCCCGAAATGGGCGTCCGGTCCTTTGGCTGTGAGACAACCAGCGTCCAACGGCTACGGTCCATGACAGACGAAACGAGGTTTTTGTGGTCGATGAACAGCAGATAGATACAGAAATTCAATTTGGTCTGGCAATGCGTCGTGCCGACAAGGTGGCAGAGCAAGCACAGGCAATTGAAAATCTCGGGTATGACTATGTCACCACAGGTGAACACGTCTTCTTTCATGTCCCATGTTCGAATGCCTTCATCTCCCTGGCAGTAGCGGCAGGCGCGACCACAACGCTCAAGTTGATGTCAACAATCACGCTGCTTCCTTTGTATCCAGCAGTGCTGGCCGCGAAACAGGCAGCAGCACTTGATGTCGCATCCGATGGTCGCTTCCATATGGGCATCGGAGTAGGCGGTGAATTGCCTCGTGAATTCGAAGCTTCAGGAGTTCCAGTTTCAGAACGAGGCGCTCGAACCAACGAAGCCCTCGAAATCATGAACCTTCTTTTTAGTGAAGACGATGTTCATTTTGATGGAAAATTTAACCAGCTATCGGGTGTAACGCTGGAACCTAAACCTCTACAACAACCATCGCCGCCAATATGGATATCCGGTCGAAAGGACGCCGCATGGCGTCGAGCTGCACGGTTCGGTACAGGATGGCTGCCCTACATGTACACACCAGAGATGCTCGTCGAATCGAATCAAGCAATCGCTAAATACAGATCTGATGAAGGTAATCACTCTCCTGTCGATCCAGGTCTATTTATCTTCTTTTGCTGCCACGAAGACAATGCAACTGCAGTTGAATATGCGAACCAGCGATTATCCAAGCAGTACAACCAAGACTTCAGTCAAATGATTGACAAATATGCGATTGCTGGCGACCCCGATCGCTGCGCTGAACGACTTCGCGAATATATAGACGCAGGAGCTCGGACCATCATCCTGAGTGCCGCGTCGCCGATGAGTTACGTAGAAGAAGCCGAAAGTTTCATGGCACAGGAAGTGCTTCCCCGATTTCGACCATGAGTGCCAACCGACCAGAATGAAGGAGGCCCGAAATGCAGCTGCCGAAGCAGTTCTTTGAAACGACGCTTGATCAGCAACGAATTTTAGAAATGGTGGAGACAGGCGATTGGTCAGAGAGGTGTTTTGACTCAATGATTGACCACTGGGCTAAAGAACGAGGGGATCTGATTGCTGTCACGGACCGTTATGGCGCAACATCGTGGAGTGATCTAGCTACACAAATCGATGAAGCAAGTCGTGGATTACTGGAACTTGGTGTCAGACCAGGTGTTGTGGTTCAGGTCCAACTGCCCAATTGGCACCAATTCTTGGTGGCCGTGGCCGCTGTAGAACGCATAGGCGGTGTGATTAACCCAGTTGCTCCCATCTTTCGAACGAACGAAGTCCTAGTCATGAGCGAATTGGCGCGGCCAGCTGTCGTCATTACGGCGACAGAATTTCGCGGCTTCGAACTAGGACTAATGCACACAGAGTTAAGAGAGCGCTGTCCTTGGGTCGAAGAGATAGTTACTGTTGGAGAACGTCCAACAGTTGATGCTTTGACGTGGCACGACCTACTTGAACAAGGACGATTCTCGTCCTATGACCGGGCGGCCGTAAACCTCTTGAGAGCTGGCAGCCATGATGTTTGTGAAGTCATGTTCACTTCAGGAACGACGGGCCAACCTAAAGGAGTTATGCATACGCAAAACACGCTGAATGCGGCTGTCGATTGTTTCGTTGAAGCAGTCTGCGAAGGTGTGACCTCACCGATAGGGGAGGCGGATGGCCCGGGATACGTCTTCCATATGGCATCAACACTCGCCCACCAAACGGGATACCTCTTCGGTATTCGGGCTCCCCTTACTTTGGGAGGACATGTCGTATTGCAAGACGTTTGGGATCCCGCGGAGTTTGTTGATTTAATCGAATCGCATCAAATTCAGATCTCCATGGGGGCAACGCCTTTCTTGGCAGACGTGTTAGGAGTTCCACAGATCGAGGAG
>SGYJ01000116.1 GCA_004214275.1 Acidimicrobiales bacterium
CTTAAGACTGTGGGGGCATAAATGATCGATGGACGAAGTAGTTCGTCCCCGAGTGAAGAGTCCGCGCCTGGCCATGCAGGTTGATCTAAAGCACGGCCGTCCATAAGCACTCGGCGGGCCAAGCTATATCCGTTACACCGCAAGCCCGTCGAAGCAAGCCCCACCAAAACATCTCCTTGGACAACCGAAGATTTGTTGGGTATGTCGCCAAGTTCAGCTACTCCCACTGCAAAGCCCGACACATCAAAATCGTCTGCGCCCATCGTGTCTGGGTGCTCAGCAATTTCACCCCCTGTTAAAGCACACCCTGCTGTGATACATCCCTGGGCGAAGCCAATTACGAGTTGTTCGATGACTTCGGGGTCGACTTTCCCGACAGTTAGTTGATCCAAGAAAAACAGTGGTTCAGCCCCGGATGTAACGATGTCATCGACGCACATTGCGACCACGTCAACACCAATCGTGTCGTATCTCTCCAATTTCTTAGCTACCAGTGTCTTGGTCCCGGCTCCGTCGTTTCCGGATACCAACACCGGCTCACGATATCCCTCAGGTATTGCCACAATTGAGCCGAATCCGCCGACGTCACTGAGTACCTCTGGTCTGAAGGTTGACTGGGCATGAGGGGTGAGTCGTTCTACGGCCTCGTCTGCTTTATCTATATCGACGCCAGACTCGGAGTAGGTGATCTCAGAACTCATTGGCCAAGCTTCATTTGTGAGGCCGAGATAAACGCGGACCCCTGATCGTCTTGTCTTTCCCCTAAGACCTCCCTACCAATTTCGGCCGGGATTTCTACGGGGTACGTTCCGTCCAGACAAGCCGTGCAAAACCCGGCACCTGCCGCGCCGGTTGCGTCGATTAGACGATCAAGTTCTAGATAACCAATGGAGTCAACACCCAGGTATTCACGTATTTCGTCCACCGTTAGATTTGCTGCAAGAAGCTCTGCTTGTGTACCCGTGTCCATGCCATAAAAGCATGGCCATCTGTAGGGTGGCGACGAAATTCTGAGATGCACCTCTGCTGCTCCCGCAGCGCGGAGCATTTCGACTATCGCTCGTGTGGTGGTTCCACGAACAATTGAGTCATCAACCACTATGAGGCGTTGGCCTTCAATGTTGTGTCGAATCGGGTTGAGTTTCATCTTCACCCCCAAAGCTCTCATTTCCTGGGAGGGGGCGATAAAGGTTCGGCCTATGTAGCGATTTTTGACTAGCCCATCTCGGTAAGGAATGCCGCTTGCTCGAGCAAACCCTTGTGCGGCAGGAATGCCGGATTCTGGGACGGGCATCACTAGATCTGCCTGAACTGGAGCCTGGTCGGCTAGTTGTTCACCCATTCGTTGTCTTGCCGCATGCACGTTGCGGCCATATAGAACCGTGTCTGGGCGTGAAAAATATACGAATTCAAAAACGCAAAGTTTCGGGTCAGGATTGTCGAAAGGATGTTCTGAGGTCCACCCAGCACGATCTATAACGACCATCTCACCAGGGTCAATTTCACGGACAAAGTGTGCTCCGACGGTGTCCAACGCCGGGCTTTCTGATGCAACTACCCAGCCATTATCCAAACGCCCCAGACACAACGGCCAAAATCCTTCTGGTCCTCTGGCTCCAACCAAATGGTGTCGGTCCATGGCAACAAAAGAGAAACCCCCCTTTAGCCGTGGCAACACGCGTTTCAGCGCCCAGGGAAGTTCATTACCTTCAGGTGCATCGCCGCTCGCAAGTTCGAGAGCGACTAATTCAGCTACCAGATCACTGTCACTTGTGACAGTCCCGTCGAGCATCCCCGTCTCAGCAGCTAGTTCAGCTGTGTTAACGAGGTTGCCATTGTGGGCCAAGGCGAATTCGAGGTCTCCAACATCACGATAAAACGGTTGTGATGCTCGCCAAGAACTTGATCCCGTCGTTGAGTACCGGGTGTGACCAATGGCTATAGCGCCTTCGAGCGCTGCGAGAATGCGATCATCGAAAGCACTGGAGACAAGCCCCATGTCTTTCACAACCGTGACGTTAGAGCCGTCGCTCACGGCGATCCCGGCAGATTCTTGCCCTCGATGTTGCAGGGCGTAAAGGCCCAGATATGTCTGGTGAGCGACCGCGCCACCTGGAGCTAACACCCCGAAAACACCGCAAGCTTCTCGAGGTTTGTCGATTTCTACTTCCGTGATTTCTTCCGTCATGCGCTGACGGTTCCTTGGCCTAATGCTTCTGGTAGCTGGTTGAACGACGCAGCTGTCAGAACGTCTAGAGGTACCTTCACGGCAGGCCCGAACTCCAATAATGAGCCGCCGGTTCGGCCAATCACCTTGGCCGCAACTTTCTTGTTAGCTGCTTCTTCTAGGAATTCTTCTAAACCGTCGTTTGAAACTACAACGAGCACTCGACCACCAGATTCGTTGAACATCGAAATGTGGTTGTCATAGTTGTCCAACTGAGCGCCAACACCAGTGTCGATAGCCATCTCCGCAGCTGCTACTGCGATGCCTCCCTCTCCGACGTCGTGCACTGCTTCTAGTTGTTGTTTCTGAACTGACTCAGCCACAAAAGCCGCTGTTCTGACTGCTTGGTCAAGATCGAATGCAGGGAGAGAGCCCTCTTTGCAACCACCAATTTCCCATGCCCATCGGCTTCCTCCCATAGACACATCTGGGTCAGGTTCTTGACCTAACAGCAACAAAGGCGCGTCCGGGGGCAACCCAATATGTGGTGGAGCCTCTGACAGGGTGGGGTGCATACCAATGACACCGACTACTGGGGTGGGAGCTATATCGACGGAGTTCGTTTCGTTGTACAAACTTACGTTGCCGCCAACTACTGGCGTGTTGAAGGCGAGACAAGCTTCAGACATCCCGTCGACAGCTTCCGATAGTTGCCACATGACTTCTGGGTGTTCCGGATTGCCGAAGTTCAAGCAGTTGACAACGGCGAGGGGGTCGGCGCCCACACACGCGATGTTCATAACAGCTTCGGCGACCACCATCTTCGTGCCCTCATATGGGTCTACGTAACACCACCGGTGGTTTCCGTCTGTGGAGAGAGCTAATCCCCTCCCTGTTTCGTTGCCACTGGTCGGATGTCGAAGACGGAGCAGCGTGCCGTCGCTTCCGGGCCCAACCACAGTATTAAGAAATAACTGGTGGTCATATTGGCGGTAAACCCACGAAGGGTCGCACACCAGTGCCAACAAGTTCTCCACGCAATCGACCGGGCCTTGAGAAGCGTCGGTTAATCGTCTCTGGTCCAAATCATCTGGCCGAGCGATCGGTCGGTCATATTCAGGGGCATCATCATGCAACGTGGAGGCTGGCAGCTCCGCCAGCACTTCACCATCGAAGCCATTGAGGATTCTCAGCTGCCCATTGCCGGTCACACGACCTATCACGCTTGCCGTTATTTCCCATTGAGCTGAAATTTCGAGGACCCGATCAAGGTGTTGAGGTTCAACAATTGCAAGCATTCTTTCTTGCGATTCCGAAGTCATTAACTCGAACGGTTCCATCCCCTCTTCACGCGAATGGATAGCTGAAACATCAACATCCATCCCTGCCCCACCTCGAGAGGCAGTTTCACTTGTTGCACATGTGATGCCAGCACCTCCAAGATCTTGGATTCCGCTCACTAAGCCTTCATCGAGCAGTTCAAGGCATGCTTCTAAGAGTCGTTTTTCTTCAAACGGGTCTCCGACTTGCACACTCGGCCGTTTATCCCCATCTTCGGAGTTCTCATCAAAGCCCGCCGAAGCGAGAACACTGACCCCTCCTATGCCGTCTCGACCTGTAGATGCCCCCAAGAGAATTGCCAGATTCCCGATGCCGCTGGCTTGTCCAAGTACGAGTCGTTCTGATGGGAGCACACCCATCGCAAGAACATTGACCAGCGGGTTGCCTTTGTAGGTTTCGTCAAAGACAAGCTCGCCTCCGACCGTGGGAACACCAACGCTGTTTCCGTAACCCGAAACTCCACTAATTACGCCTTCGGCTATCCATCGGCTCCGAGGATCATCGAGGGGGCCGAAGCGCAGTGGATCCATTACGGCTATGGGTCTCGCCCCCATAGTGAAGATATCTCTGAGAATACCTCCGACGCCTGTCGCCGCGCCTTGATAGGGCTCAATCGCAGAAGGATGATTGTGGCTTTCTATTCGAATCGCAACAGCGATGTCATCACCTACATCGATTACTCCGGCGTTTTCTCCTGGGCCAACTAGAACCCACGGTGCCTCGGTAGGAAGTCTTTTGAGATGAATCTTTGACGACTTGTAAGAACAGTGCTCCGACCACATCACTGAATACATGGCAAGTTCAAGATGGTTTGGATGTCGTTCTAAAAGCTCATATATGAGGTCATATTCTTCATCGCTAAGACCAAGTGCCCGATGAACTGATGCATCTTCAGGGGCGACACTCACGTCCCAAATCTACTCGCGGCCGCAGATTTCTCATGGATGCCCTGTGGCACAGTCGCAGCCGAAAGTCATCTTCGGAGACCAGAATATAAACCGTTTATATTTTCGCAATCCGCCACGGGCTACAACCATTCACGCGTATGAGGGAATGGCGCGTAGTTGACTTCGTCAAGCAGTCAGGAAAGAGCGGATAAGCGCGGTGCCATCAGTTGAACCTAAAAGCACTGAGGTGGCTCTTTCTGGATGGGGCATCATGCCAACGACATTCCCGCTTTCATTGCAAATGCCGGCTATATCTCTTGTTGAACCATTGGGATTATCGGTGTAGCGGAACACAATTTGTTGTCGAGCTTCTAATTCTGCAAGGGCTTCAGGGGGGCATACATAGTTGCCCTCGAAATGGTTAATGGGGATTTGTATACAGTCTCCGACTGTTGAACCTTTACCTAGAACGTTTCCGGTTGAAACAACTTCGATTTGTTGCATCGAACACAGGAATTTCATACCGATGTTCTTCTGCAAGGCTCCGGGTAGCAATCCAGCTTCGGTTAAAACTTGAAAACCGTTGCAGATCCCTAAAACTGGGCCGCCGTTCAGTGCAAACGCAGCAACCGATTCCATAACCGGAGAAAATCTTGCTATCGCCCCACAGCGCAAGTAATCGCCGTGTGCGAAACCTCCCGGTATCACTACCGCGTCGACGTTCTTC
>SGYJ01000117.1 GCA_004214275.1 Acidimicrobiales bacterium
CGGTGAGAATGCACGGGTTCTCGCAGAAAGAACGATGACCGCATTTCCGGGAGATGCACCAATCCTGGTTGACTCGGCTGGTTGTGGCGCTCAACTCAAAGAGTACGGCCACCTACTTGGGACGGAACTGGCCGAGAAATTTTCCACTCGGGTTTTCGATGTCCATGAGTGGTTAGCTGAACGACTCGATGACCTCCCTGAGATGCAGAAGTCGAGCGAGCGTGTCGCTGTTCAAGACCCCTGCCATTTGCGACACGTTCAAAAATCGCATCAAGCGGTTTACCAGGTGTTGGCGCGCTATTTGGAGCCAGTTGGCTTAGACGATGAAGGCTTATGCTGCGGGGCCGGGGGAGCATATTCTGCTTTTCATCAGGAGACCGCTTCGCAGGTACGAGATAGAAAAATTGCATCGATCAGGCGTGCCAGGGCGCCCGAGGTGGCGAGCGCTAACCCCGGGTGTCTTTTGCACCTCCGCTCAGCTGGGGTTGAGGTCAGACATCCTTTAGAGATAATCGACTCCATTATGACGAAAGATGGTTGATGTGCAGGATCGGCTCGAAGACATTAGCGCCCGCTTAGTCTCGATCTCAGAAGAGCTCGGCGACCTCGGGATTGCAGTGTTGCAAACTGCTATTGATGAAGATGGGGTAAACGCGAAACGACCAGAGACCGAGAAGCGGCTTTCGAGGGCGCGAAGAGCGGTGGACAAGGCTGCTGCGATTATCGGTCAAACGCCTGAATCGACCACTCTCTAAAACAAATGCTGACTGGTGGCAGTTGGGCCTCTGCAGAGGAAGTTAAATCTGATCGCCGAGCGCCGTGACGGGAATCAATTTTTTGTCAGTCGGGTTATCTGCCGTGATTGTGGTGGTTTTGACGACGGTTGGTCGACCGTCTGCTTCATCGTATGACGTTGTTCGTTGCCGGATCGTTCGGCCAAGCGGTTGAACCAGCTTTCGAAAATCTTCCTCGACTAAACCCTGACCGTGTTGGGCTCCGGCAGCGCGGCTGATGTTCTCATCCATGAGGGTTCCGCCCAAGTCATTGGCTCCGGCCTTCAAAATCTGTTGAGCGCCTTCGACGCCAATCTTGACCCAGGAAACTTGAACGTTGTCGATGAGCCCGTGGTAGGCGATCCTCCCGACGCTATGCATCAATAGAGTTTCTCTGAAGGTCGGCCCTCGTCTTGCTTGCCTTTGCAGATAGATAGGACTGGCCATATGCACAAAGGGCAACGGGATCCATTCAGTGAAGCCGCCTGTACGTTTTTGAAGCGCCCTTGTTCGAACGATGTGATTTGCCCAGTGGCGTGGCTCCTCTATGGATCCAAACATGATGGTGATATTTGAATGAAGCCCCACAGCATGGGCTGCCTCATGGCAGTCCAGCCATTCGTCCGTCGAAATTTTGTCGGGACACAAGATTTGGCGTACCTCTTCGTCCAGGATCTCGGCCGCCGTTCCAGGAAGAGACTTGAGTCCAGCCGCTTTAAGTCGCGTTAGATACTCAACCAACGACTCACCAAGCCGCTTAGCGCCCTCGATCACCTCCAGGGCTGTGAAACCGTGGAGGTGCATCTCCGGAACGACGTCCTGAATGGCCTTACAGACGTCAATGTAGTAATCGCCGTCGAAACTCGGATGGATTCCTCCCTGGAGAGTCACTTCAGTAGCTCCAAGTTGGGCAGCTTCGATGACTCTCTCCTGAATATCCCCGAGCGTGAGCATGTAAGGAGTCCCTCGGAGGTTTAAGGAGAGTGGTCCTTTCGAGAAACCGCAGAATCGACACTTGAAGGTACAAACGTTGGTGTAATTGATATTTCGGTTGTGGACCCAAGTGACTCTATCGCCGACGGTATTTTGACGAAGTTGGTCGGCAACTTCCGCAACGGCCACAACTTCCGGACCTCTAGCGTTGAACAGAGTGATGATTTGCTCGGTATCAACTTCTTGGCCGCTCATAACCCCATCGAGTACCTCTTTCACCGCTCCACCGGCCGAGGCTTTACCCGGAAGAATTGTTCGTGGCGAGTGGGCTGCCCCACCTGAGTACCACTGTGTGCTGTTTTCGTCGGCAACCAGGACATCAGCACCTGAACCGGCATCTCGATTCTCCATCGTCAACTCAGGCATTTGGGAGCCCGGATCGTCTCGTCCGAGACCTTCGGCATCGCTTCGATCTAACACAGGGAAGCGATTGCTTTCGTCTAACCATCTTTGGGGATTCAACGCGTACGTGGGATGAATGGTCAAACGGGGCGCAAGGGTGAAGTGACGTGCTTCGGTGACCTCTTTTAATCGATCTAAGTCAGGCCATGGTCTTTCCGGGTTGACGTGGTCAGCTGTTACAGGTGAAACACCGCCCCAATCGTCAATACCCGCATCGAGTAAGCCACCGAAGTCATCTGAAAGGTTAGGTGGAGCCTGTAAATGGATTTCAGGCGGCAGGAGTATTCGAGCTAGGGCGATCGCTTGGAGGTACTCGTCAGGAGGGCATGGCGGGCTTTTGTGCATTGCTGTGCCTAGTTTGGGAAGGAAATTCTGGATGATGACTTCCTGGATGTGCCCATGAAGCTCATGGCTTCGGCCGATGGCGAGCAACGCCTCAATTCGGTCCTCCAACGATTCCCCGATCCCGATCAACAAACCGGTCGTATACGGAATCTGGAGATTGCCAGCGCTCTCTAAAGTAGCTAAGCGGCGCGCAGGTTCCTTATCCGGACAGCCTCGATGACACAAGAGATCTTCGTTGAGACTTTCAAGCATCATGCCTTGACTGGGGCTGACCTCTCGCAGAGCAGCCAACTCATCAGAGAAGAGCGCACCCGGGTTAGCATGCGGAAGGAGACCAGTTTCATCACGTACCAAGCGACACATTTCGACCAGGTAATGGATAGTGCTGTCGTAGTTATTGTCGGCGAGCCATTCTTTGGCTACCGGATATCGGAGTTCTGGGCGTTCACCTAGGGTGAAAAGCGCTTCATGGCAACCTTGAAGCGCTCCATGACGGGCTATTTCGAGCACTTCGCTGGGTTCCAAGTAGGGGTGGTCTAGACGGCTTGGGGGTTGGGCAAAGGTGCAATAGCCGCACTTATCTCGGCAAAGCATTGTTAAGGGAATAAAGACCTTCGGGCTATAGGTAATACGAGTTCCGTGAACACCATCTCTGATGGATGCAGCGCGAAGGAGTAACTCCTGTAACGGCAGGCGAGATAGCTGTTCGGTTTGTTGAGCAACTTCTGAGGGGTTAATCATGATTGGCTCACCTTCGTCGACCCGGGGCCGGGCCTGCTGCGGATTTGTGCAGGGTCTAGGGCGTCGTTACAACTCGGACAACGAGTGACCTGATCGAGAGGGGTTCCGCATTCGGCGTGAACTAGAAGGGTTGGAGCTTCTCCTTCGTTACACCAGCGATCCCCCCATCGCATCATTGCCACAAGGCTCGGCGAAAGGTCGCGCCCTTTTTGGGTTAAGAGGTATTCGTGACGTACTGGTCGCTCTTGATAGGGGACTCGCACGATGATTTCAGCCTCTACGAGCTTGGCTAATCGCGAAGCCAGCAGATTTTTGGCTATACCAAGATCACTCTCTAGCTCACTAAAACGCCGGGCACCGCGAAACAGGTTACGAAGAATTAGCAATAGCCAGCGGTCACCTATGACATCAAGCGTCTGCTGGATTGAACAATCACTACCCCGCCCCGAAATCTTCTTCACATGGCAGAAGATAGGGCAGTGAGTTTCTATTTGCAACTGACTCGCGATTACATCAGAGAATCTGCCTTAGCGGTGAGACTTGTAATCAACTCATCGAAACTTTTAACGAAGGAAGCAACACCTTCTTCTTCGAGTACTTGTGCGACATTTTCTAAATCAATTCCTACATCGGCAACCGACTCAAGTATTGATTCCGCAGATGAGGGATTTGCGTCAATAGTTCGGCTGACTGACCCGTGATTAATGAAAGCTTCGATGGTGTTGTCCGGCATTGTATTGACAGTGTTCGGGCCGATCAGCTGATCGACGTACAGCGTCTCTGAGTATCTTGGATTCTTCGTACTTGTCGAAGCCCAAAGCGGACGTTGCACCTGGGCTCCCTTCGCAGCGAGAGCATCCCAACGCGGACCCGAAAAAGTAGTAACGAATTGTTGATAGGCGACTTGGGCTTGAGCCACAGCTGTTTTACCCCGAAGGTCAAGAGCCTGGTCGGTCCCAATTTCTTCTAGGCGCCGATCAACTTCAGTGTCAGTCCGGGATATGAAGAAAGAGGCAACGCTGGCAATGTCGGATAGGTCCTCCTGACCCGAGGCAACGGCATCCTCCAAACCAGCAACATAGGACTCCATAACCTCGATATAGCGACTCACCGAAAAAATCAGAGTGACGTTAATCGACCTACCTTCACCGATCATGGTCCGTATAGAAGGCAGTCCTTCTAAGGTTCCTGGAATTTTCACCATCAAGTTCGGAGCATTGATCAGTTCATGAAGTGCTCTAGCGTCAGTGGTCGTTCGGTCTGTATCTCGAGCGAGCGCAGGGTCCACTTCAACAGAGACGAAGCCGTCGATGCCCTTAGACGATTCATACACTGGCGCCAGGGCCTTGAGCGCGCCTCGAATATCGCTAGTCACCAAGTCCCAATACGCCTGCTTGACGGCAACCCCGTCTTTGATCAGTTGTCTGAACTGAGGGTCGTAATCCTCGCTACCCTCGATGGCCTTCTGAAAAATTGCAGGATTAGAGGTAAGTCCTCTAATCCCTGCGCCCACCCATTTGTCGAGTTCTCCCGAAGTGATCCACCCTCGCCGTAGGTTGTCGAGCCATGGGCTCTGTTGTCCTTGTCGATGCAAATCTAGGAGCTGTCGATCTGTCGCAGGTAATTGAGTCACTGTGGTCTCCGATCGTTATTCATGAAAGTAGTGAACGCGCCGCTGCCTCAACCGCCGAAGCCGTGAAACCGAATCGCTCCATGACCTGGTTACCTGGTGCGCTGGCACCGAATTGATCAATCGTCACTGTCGCGTCGGCCCATTGATCCCAGCCAAAAGAAATCCCT
>SGYJ01000012.1 GCA_004214275.1 Acidimicrobiales bacterium
ACTGCAAGTACCTCCACGGCACAGTTTTTGAATCGCTCGAAGTTGTCGCTCATTGAGGTGTTCCTTGTGTCATTGGACAATGCGAAGTGTAGATGGTTTGGGTCAATGCCCCATGCCAAGTCCGCCATCAATCGGGATTACGGCGCCCGTTATGTATGCAGCGGATTCGGACGCCAGAAAGGCAATGGTTTGGGCTATTTCCTCGGGTTGAGCAACTCGTCCGAGGGGGACTTGGTCTGTAATGGCAGACTGTTGTTCTTCGGTTAGCGAAGCGAACATTTCTGTTGCCACCGGGCCCGGAGAAACGATATTTGCGGTGATACTGCGCGAGCCGAGTTCCCGGGCCATGGATCTCGCCATTCCAACTAGACCAGCTTTGCTGGCGGCATAGTTGACTTGGCCGGCTGAACCCAAGAGCCCAACGACCGAAGAAACGAAGATTAGGCGACCCCAGCGCGCTCTGAGCATCGTCCTGGTAGCTCTGCGGGCCATGCGATAGGAGCCAGTCAGGTTGGTGGCTATCACTTCGGAGAAATCCTCATCAGACATTCGAAGAAGTAGTTGGTCACGGGTGATGCCGGCATTGGCCACAAGAACTTCGACTGAACCCAGTTCGGCTTCGATTGTTTCAAATGCGCTTTCAACGGCAGACGCATCGGTCTGGTCACAGGGAACCGACAGGATCCGGTCATCGACCGTTTCGGGATTCCGAGCCGTTATAGCGACGCGATGGCCTTGATCAGCTAATAGCTGTGCCGAAGCGAGACCGATACCCCTGTTGCCCCCAGTTACAAGCACCGTTCTGGGTGCACTCATATCCCATCCCAAGTGATGACCGCGGCAGCTGAGGTCATGCCGGCGCCGAATCCGACTAGAAGAAGGTTGTCGCCTTTCTGTACTCGGCCTTGGACCCAGGCGTCTTCAAGTGCGAGTGGTATCGAAGCGGACGAAGTATTACCTGTCCTGTGAATAACCATGGAGGCCTTCTCGTAAGGAATTCCTAAACGCTTGCACGATGCTTCAACGATGCGGACATTTGCCTGATGAGGGATCACAAGATCAATAGCGTCGGAGGATAACTCCGCCATTTCAAGAGACTTCCGGGCAGCATTTTCCATTGCCAGGACTGCATTCTTGAAAATTGATTGTCCTGCCATTTGGATTTTTCCATCGAAATCACAAAACAATGACTCTTCGAGGGCCCCATTGCTATCAACATGCCAACCGTGTAGGTCTCCTGGACCGTCAGTTTTCTCAATGATGGCAGCGCCAGCTCCATCGGCGAACAAAATGCATGTGCTCCGGTCTGTCCAGTCGGTTATCCGTGAAAGAGTTTCGGCGCCTATTACTAGGATCCGACTATGCCCCATTTGGATGAAACCATGAGCAGCGATAAGGCCGTACACGAACCCCGAACAGGCAGCATTTAAGTCCATAGCTCCGCAACGGAGCCCGAGTATTTCTTGGACTGTTGAGGCCGTAGCTGGCACTTGCCGATCAGGGCTGGTGGTGGCGAGGATCAGCAAGTCGATAGATGCAGGGTCGATACCTGAACGTTCGATTGCCATTTGTGCTGCTTCCGCAGCTAGGCCAGCCGTAGTCCCGCCGATACGTCGCTCGTGAATTCCTGATCGTTCAACAATCCACTGGTGAGATGTGTCAACCATCTCTTCCAGATCATGGTTAGTGAGTACTTTGTCTGGGAGGGCTGTCCCAACGGACAGCATGCGAGCACCGGCTGCGGCTGTTGAAGTCATCGACGGTTCCCTACCTCGTCCGCAGCCATGCAATTGGTTGCCTGGCAGTAACACGTTCGCTCTCTAAGGCCATGAACTCCATAAGAAGTCCCGCAAAAGGTGAGCGTACTTCCTCTTCGGCTACCCACCCGACCACATCACCGACGTTAATCGGCTGGTCGCCGCTGATTCCTTGTTTTGGAACGAATACCCCGGCACACGGACTTACGACAAGGCGTTCAGTTACATAAAGGTGTTCCCCGGCTCCGCTGCTGCCTTGAGTAGAAGACCCCAGATCAGTGACAGTCGCCAATAAAGTGTCCACGTCTTCTGGCGTTGCGACTGACAAAGTGTTCACTTCTTTCAGCGTGCGCTTCGCCATACCAGTAAGGACTGTCCCCGGGCCTAACTCAACGAACGTCGAGCAACCCAATTCCTGCAGCGTATAAAGACTTTGCCTCCACTGAACTGGACTACAGAGCTGGCTTGCTAGGAGCTGCGGCCATTCTGGCGCATCTTCCCTAGCAACGGCATCAACATTGGCGACGACAGGTATGGCTGGCGCTCGCACTTCAACCTCTGCGAGTGCTTTCCGTAGGCGATCTCTTGCTGGTGCCATAAATGGTGTATGAAACGCTCCTCCTACTGGTAGCCCCATAGCTCTTTTGGCACCCAGTTCTTTGGCTTTATCGCTGGCATCTCCGACCGCTATCGGGGACCCCGCTATCACGATCTGACCAGGTGCGTTGTAGTTCGCTACCCAAACATCGCCATCTACTCGGGCGCAAGCACTCACCACGAGATCATCATCTAAACCAAGTATCGCGGCCATGGTGCCGTCTTGCTCGTCTGCAGCCACTTGCATAGCTTCACCACGTTCAGCTACTAATCGGACGGCATCTTCGAAAGAGAGGGCACCACTTGCGCAAAGAGCGCTGTATTCGCCCAGTGAATGGCCGGCAGCGAAGTTAGGGGCGACACCAGTGCGTTCCACAGCATCCAAAACCACCATGCTGAGAACAAAGGTTGTTAATTGGCTATTTCGTGTTTGTTTTAATTCATCGGCATCGGCCTCAAGTAGGAGCTGACTAACGTCACGTCCACAGGCCGCAGATGCCTCATCTACTAGTTCCCAGCTTTCATGCTCAACCCATTCCGAACCCATAGATGGCTTTTGTGAGCCTTGACCAGGAAATGTGAATGCCAGCACGCAGCCTCCCTATGCGGTCGCCTTCTTATGAGTTGGACCGCATCGTGGTCCGAAAGGTTTCACATGGTCATGCGAAACTTATGGACCATGGCTGAAGGTAGAGGTTACGGGAAACATTGATCTCTAGGTGGGAATGAGGACAATATGCGTCAACAACTCCTAAAAACACCCGATTTGACGGGTAACCTCAGCCATTGCCGCCCGGGTGGTGGAATGGCAGACACGGAGGATTCAAAATCCTCTGCCCTCACGGGCGTGCGGGTTCAACTCCCGCTCCGGGCACCAGATCCTTTGAGTCAAAGCCATGCAAGACTCACATCGTTGCCTCTAGCGTGTGCTCATGGCGGTTGATCCCTACTCTTCATGGACTGACGACGAGCTCGCATCGCTGGCTCACGGTTTCCGGGACGACCTATACAAGGGTCAGGTAGCGCTGGTAACTGGGGGAGCCGGGGGGATTGGTCGAGCGATTTGCATGCTGCTGGGGCGTTTAGGAGCTCGCATCGTGACGTGCGGTCGGGATGAACACAAGATGGAACAGTTGCGAGAATCTTTAGAAACTCAGGGCATCGATGTTCTAACAGTCCAGACGAATGTTCGTGACCCCGAACAGGTAGCCGGTCTTTTTGAAAAGATCTGGGAAAAGTCCGACAGATTGGATCTCGTTGTTAACAACGCTGGTGGCCAATTCCCCGCTCCGGCGAGTGATATCTCGCCGAAGGGCTGGGCTGCCGTGGTTGAGACAAACTTGTATGGCCCTTGGTATGTCATGCAAAAAGCAGCACAAACATGGATGGACCGAGGGGGTGGGGGCTCGATTGTAAATATAGGAACAATTACTGGTCGCGCTTCGGTGGGTATCCCGCACACAGCTGCTGCAAGAGCCGGAGCGGAGGGCCTGTCGGCTTCGTTAAGTGTGGAATGGGCACCCCACCAAATACGGATTAACACAGTTGCAGTTGGTGTCGTGCGCAGTCCAGGTTTGGTGAACTACCCCAACGAAGCTCGTCCCTCCTTCGATCACAATCCGCAACGGCGATTAGGTGATGTCCACGATGTTGCCCAGGCTGTTGCATTTCTCGGCTCTCCGGCCATGTCTTCGTTCGTGACAGGTGAAACATTCCACGTAGCAGGAGGAGAACAAGTGTGGGGAGAATATTGGGCGCTAGGGAAACCCGACTATTTTCGTGTTGCGGACGCATCAGAATCGCAATAGCTGAGGAAATCGGAAAATGAGCAATCGAATAGACACCACCCGTTTACAAGAGATAGCAAGGGCCTATACCGCGTCGGCAGTGTTGTATGCGGCCCTTGATGTAGGCCTGTTTACTCAGGTGAGCGGCGGATGTAGAACAGAAGAAGCTCTAGTAGACGCAACCGGGCTGCGCCCCATTGATGTAGACAGGCTTGTCTCTTGCGCCTTGAGTCTCGGACTTCTTGATTGGGATGACGCAGAGCTATGCAATGCACCCGACGTTGAGGCGTATCTGGTCGAAGGGAAGGAACGATACGCAGGCCCTTGGATGATGTTCACCCGACCTGATGTGACGGGCTGGTTCCAAATGACAGAAAAGATGCGGGATCCAGATTCGACCAAACTAGGGATGTATGACGACTTAACCGTTGAGTCAGCCCGTAAATATCATCAAGCGACCTCAAGTATCGGATTTGGCGCTGCTCGTCGGTTTGTGCGAACAGTTGACTTATCGAACCGCACGCACCTACTTGACTTGGGAGGCGGGTCAGGTGCTTACAGCATCACCTCCGTGGAACAGTTCGAGGGACTCAAAGCAACAGTGCTGGATTTGCCACCCGTTGTTGTAGCGACTCAGGAATACATCAACGATGCAGGTGTTCAAGATCGCGTTTCAACGATAGGTGCCGATTTTACTGAAGGGGAGTTTCCATCTCCAGTAGATGTGGTTGTGATGGCTAGCAATCTGCCTATCTACGACGGTGAAGTCATTGGAGGCGTCGTAGCTAGAGCTTTCCGTGCTCTAGAAGCAGGCGGAGAAATGCACCTCATAGGAGAGATGCTTGATAACGATCGGAAGAGCCCAGCCGACGCAGCCATGTGGGGCATGAATGAGCTGATATGCGGCAGCCAAGGACGGGCCCACACTCGCGCTGAATGTGAGAACTATTTCAGATCAGCAGGATTTGTTGATGTGGAGGTCACCGATTTTGTGCCAGGCATCCTTGCACGATGCGTCGGGAAGAAGCCCTAAAGGCTGCCTGGAGGAAACGTAGGCTTTGTCGGCTAGATTTCCTGCCCCATGTCAATTCGGACTGTAGAGCGGCAACTCCGTCGAACGAGCGAGCAAATAGTTAATTTGCGAGCCGAATTAGTGTTACTTGACGAACAATTTGCCCATTTTTCTGATGAGGCTGAAACGGCGAGAATATACGCCTTGGTGTCTGAGACACCCATTTCTGAAAGAACCCACCAACGAGCAGCGCGACACGCCGACGTGATCAGCCGACAGCGCAAAGAGTTGGTTGACCGCCTAACTCAGCTAGAAGGACAACAAGATTCGTTATTGGACCGTATTACTGGTCGATTGAATTGATAAAGGTCTTGCAGCAGAGAGACATCACTTCAACTGGCTAGGGTTATAAGGCGCACTCCTAAGGCTACTTGCCGCACAATCCACGAGGAATCCGTTGTCGAAAAGCGTTGTCATAGCAGAAGACGAAGCCATTATTCGGCTCGATCTGCGCGAAATGCTGGAAGAAGAAGGCTATGTAGTCGTTGGTGAAACCGGACGCGGTGATGAGGCCGTGCAATTGGTCCAAGAACATTCACCAGACCTATGCATCTTCGACATAAAGATGCCTGGAATGGATGGGTTGGCCGCTGCTAGAGAGGTATCTATTGGACGAAAGGCCGCTGTCGTGATTCTGACGGCCTTCAGCCAACGACATCTCATCGAGGAAGCTAGAGACGCGGGAGTCTTGTCGTATTTGGTTAAACCCTTTCAACGCGAAGAACTCGTATCCGCCATTGAAGTCGCGTTAGGCCGGTTTGAAGAAATATTGCAACTAGATGCCACAGTGCGTGAGTTGGAAGAAAAGCTCGAAGTTCGTAAAGCCGTGGATCGAGCGAAAGGGGTGCTCATGGATGGACATGGTCTAGCGGAAGCTGATGCATTCGCATTTGTCCAGAAGACTGCCATGAGTGAACGGTCGTCCATGTTGGATGTCGCTAATCGGGTGATCTCCGAAGATTTAGTTCCTTAGCCTCAGTGTTTCATCTGCGGATCCCAAGGTCATCCGCTTGAAGTGTTTGGGGCCCTAGGGTTGCCACGTGGCCAAAGTTCTTTTGCTGGACGGCAATTCTCTAACGTATAGAGCTTTCTTCGCATTGCCGACAGACATGGCAACAGCATCGGGTCAAGTAACAAACGCTGTATTCGGCTTCACATCCATGTTGCTCAATCTGATTAAGGACCAAGACCCAGATGGCATAGTGGTTGCCTTCGATCGGCCGGAACCAACGTTCCGGCACGAAATGCTGCCTGAGTACAAGGCGCAACGCGATCCAACACCTGAATTATTGATCCAGCAATTCGGAATAGTTCGAGAAGTTCTGGACGCACTTAACGTGCCCGCTGTTGACCTCGTCGGTTTTGAAGCCGATGACGTATTGGCCACTATTGCCACAGAGGTAGCAGAGGCAGGTGATGAAGCGATCATCGTGACAGGAGACCGAGATATCTATCAGATGGTCCGAGACCCTCTCATAAAAGTTCTCTACAACCGAAGAGGCGTTAGCGACTACGCCCTCTATGACGAAGCGGGCATAGCTGAAAGGACCGGTGTTACCCCAGATCTGTATCCACAGTACGCAGCGCTACGAGGTGACCCGTCAGACAATCTTCCGGGAGTACCAGGAGTCGGAGAGAAGACAGCCGCCAAGCTCATTAACGCCTACGGGGGCCTGGATGGAATCTTCGAACACGCAGACGAACAGACACCTAAGTTGCGACAAAATTTGACTGAGTTCGAAGATCGGGCGAGAAGAAATGTCGACGCCATGGTCCTGCGAACGGACGCCCCTGTTGACTTTGACAGAAATTCCATTGATTGGGGCGTCGTAGACGTCAAAGAGGTTCAGCGCCTTTTCGAACTCTTAGAGTTCAACTCCTTGTATGAACGGTTAAGCGAAATCCTGCAAGACGCACTCCCGAGCCTCAATTCCGAAACCGCGGTGTTAGAAGCAGAATTAGTGCACGCGACTTCCGCAGAAGAATGCATTACCGCTTTGATTCCAATGCAAGAACAGAAGCAACCACTGTCCCTTGGGTGGATCGCCGACGAAGACGGTTCCTTGATAGCTCTGGCGGTACTTCAAAATGTTGAGACCGCCGAAGTGCTGGTGATTGAACATGAACTGCTGCAGGACCCCGATCTTGTGGCTGCGTTGAGTGGTTTCACCGCCCAAGGAGGTATCGGCTTCGATACACATAACGCAAAGGAGCTCACTAGGGGTTTTCGTCAACTTGGTTTGGTTGGTGAAGGCCTGCGCCTTGATACAGCAATCGCTGCATACCTTCTTGACCCAACCGGAGGCAGATACGTTCTCGACGACCTACTGATGCGGTATTGCCGACAAGAGCTTGTTCGCAGCGAAACAGCAAATGCCGGACAGCTAGACCTCGAAGGTGACGGAGAAAATCTGTTTCTAGACATCGCAAGAGATGCTCTGGCGGTAAGTCGTTTAGCCCCCACAATGCTGAACCTCATCGACGAACGTTCAATGACATGGCTCTACGAAGACCTTGAACGACCGCTTATCTCTGTCCTGTCTCGGATGGAAGATATTGGGGTAGGGGTAGACGTTAAAGAACTAACTCGGATGCGCGACCACCTAGTCAGCGAAGTTCAGCGACTCGAAGCTGCGATTCACGGCATTGCCGGGCGTGAATTCAACGTCAATTCAACAAAACAGCTCCGCGAGGTGCTCTTCGATGAGTTGGGACTAACTCCGCAAAAGAAAACGAAAACTGGCTATTCGACAGATGCAGCATCCCTAGAAAAAATCCGTGACCAACATGAAGTGGTAGGCCTGCTCCTCGAATACCGAGAAGTTGAAAAGCTGCGATCAACCTATGGACAAGGTCTACTCGAAGTCACTGATCCGGACGGTCGAATTCGCGCGACTTTTAATCAGACGGTCGCGCGGACTGGTCGCCTGAGTTCGGAGGATCCAAATCTGCACAACATTCCAGTACGAACATCTCTAGGCAGAGAGTTTCGGAAAGCGTTCGTTCCGCAAAGCGGATACGACTTCCTAGTTGCTGATTACAACCAGATAGAACTTAGAGTTATCGCTCACCTTGCCGAGGATCCCGGTTTGATCGAGGCATTCGAAGAGGGACAAGACATCCATAACGCGACCGCAGCTTCAATCTTCGGGGTTGATCTTGACAAGGTCAACCTTGAGCAGCGGTCGCGAGCGAAAATGGTGAGTTACGGCCTCGCCTACGGAATGGAAGCTTACGGACTAGGCCAACGCCTAGGTATTGACACAAGTGAAGCATCAGAGATTCTCGATGCTTATTTCACGGCGTTTCCGGCAGTCAGGTCCTTTATGGATGATGTCGTAAAGAAGACAAAAGAAGTTGGGTATACCGAAACCATCTTTGGGCGTCGTCGACCAATACCCGACCTCGCAGCATCGAACTTCCGGGTTCGTCAGGCGGCCGAACGGCAAGCAATGAACGCACCTATCCAAGGCTTAGCAGCGGACATCTTCAAGATCGCTCTTGTAGGCATCGACCGTTCACTGGCTGAAATGGAAGCCCAGAGTCGGCTAGTCCTTCAAGTCCATGACGAAGTCATTCTCGAAGTCCACCCCGATGAGTATGAAGATGTTCAACAAATGACGGTTGCGCAGATGAGTGGGGCAGCAGATCTACGCGTCCCACTTGAAGTCAACCTTGCTACGGGCCCTACCTGGGCCCAGGCGAAAGCCTGACGAGTGACTTCGGAAGGTAATGAAACACATTGGTTTGAACCAGTAGCTGATCATTTAAAGGAGGCTTACCTTCGCTATTCGTTTACCCGAAACACGAAACAAGAGGTGGACCACGCAATTTCGCATTTACTGCTCAAGCCCGGACAACGAGTACTGGATGTCGGCTGTGGACCCGGCCGCCATTCTCTTGAACTAGCTCGGCGAGGTGTTAGCTGTGTCGGAGTAGACATCTCGCAACGTTTCGTCGATCTGGGGAACAGGTCGGCAGCTGAAGAAGGCCTAGAACACTTGGTAGTTTTCGAACACCTTGATGCGAGACACCTCAAGTTCATTGAAGAGTTTGATGGAGTGATCTCACTTTGCGAGGGTGCTTTCGGACTTCAGGGCGGACCAGCAGCGTCAGACCCCATAAACCTCGCCGGCGACCAATCTGTAATTGACGGCATGACCCGAGCATTGAAGCCAGGGTGTCGGCTGTTATTAGCCGCATTCTCGTCCTATTTCCAAATTGCACACGCAGACAGTGATCTCAGTGAGTTTGACTTGATGACAGGGACACGTCATGAGGTCACTCGGATTAAGGACCCCACAGGTCACGAAATAACAACCGATCTCTGGACCACTTGTTTCACGCCACGAGAACTCTGGCTTATGGCGCAGGCAGCAGGCCTCGAACCATTGACGGTTCGAAGTGTCCACTCAGGGGAGGATTGGGCTGCCGATTCGCTAGATGTCGACCACGCTGAGCTGCTTTTGTTAGCTCGCCGTCCATAAGCATTCTTACGGCAACAAGATTTAGAACTGACACTAGAGATGCTTCGAGCGA
Source organism: Acidimicrobiales bacterium (assembly GCA_004214275.1). Lineage (GTDB taxonomy): Bacteria > Actinomycetota > Acidimicrobiia > Acidimicrobiales > Poriferisodalaceae > MedAcidi-G3. Next base: position 9,753 of record SGYJ01000012.1, read on the forward strand.
CAAGACGTGTAGCCTAGGTCCCCGTGTCCGGTGGGAGCTCTGCCACTGCCACGCCTTATCGCCTACCTAGAGCAAAACCTTGTGTCTGATACCACGGAATTCGGCAGCTTTACTGATGCCGGTGAATACATCCCTCGCACCATCGTCGAAAACGACCTTGGGGCAATGTCCTTTGCCGACGCCATAGATGGAACCATCGTCGAATTCGAGGACGGTGACCTAGTTACGGGCACTGTTGTTCGAATTGATCGCGATGAAGTCTTACTTGACATCGGCTTCAAATCCGAAGGCGTTATACCTAGCCGCGAACTTTCAATTCGAAACGCGGTGGACCCTTCAGAAGTCGTTGATTTGGGTGAAGAGATAGAAGCCCTTGTCTTACAAAAAGAAGACCAAGATGGCCGCCTCGTCCTTTCAAAAAAACGGGCTCAATACGAAAAGGCTTGGGGCAGGATCGAGGAGATCAAAGAAGCAGACGGAGTAGTCTCAGGGCCCGTAATAGAGGTCGTGAAGGGCGGCCTTATTATTGATATCGGCCTCCGCGGTTTCGTGCCCGCATCTCTTGTCGAACTTCGCCGAGTACGAGACCTCGATCCTTACATCGGCATGGACCTCGAGGCCAAAATCATCGAGCTGGACAAGAATCGAAACAACGTCGTGCTGTCCCGTCGTGCATGGCTAGAAGAAACACAAAAAGAACAGCGAGAAGAATTCCTTGACAATCTCCAACCTGGAGAAAAGCGAAGCGGTGTCGTCTCATCGGTCGTTAGTTTCGGTGCCTTCGTTGACTTGGGAGGAATGGACGGCCTGATTCATGTTTCAGAATTGTCATGGAAACATGTTGATCACCCAAATTCAGTCGTAACGGTAGGTGACGAAGTTGATGTCGAGGTACTGGAAGTTGATCGGGAACGAGAGCGAATCTCGCTGTCTTTGAAGGCGACTCAACAAGACCCTTGGCAAGAATTTGCCGACGGTCACAAAGTCGGGGAATTGGTGTACGGCCGAGTTACGAAACTTGTACCGTTCGGCTCTTTCGTCCAAGTTGGTGACGGGATTGAAGGTTTAGTCCACATATCTGAGATGTCAGCTCATCACGTTGAGTTACCAGAGCAAGTGGTCACACCTGGAGAAGAATTGTGGGTCAAAATTATTGATCTAGATCTGCAAAGGCGCCGAATCAGCTTGTCCATCAAGCAAGCCGCTGAAGGCGGCGTCGTAGCGGCCGAATACCAAGAAGCTTTCGGTGAACATGCCTACGACGAAGCAGGCAATTTCATCGGCGAATTTGAGTACGAAGCTCCGGTCGAAGGCGAAGAATCGGAAGCAGAGAGGGCTTGGCGCGAATACTACGAAGAGCACGGAGAAGAGGCCTACCGTCAAGCGGTCGCTGACTATGAAGATTCAGGTCAGACCGAAGGTAGCGCCGATGAAGCTTCGGAGAACGACGCTACGGCTCCAGCAGAGGAAGCGTAGGCAACGACGTGATAGTCATCGGGTTAACCGGTGGCATCGGTAGCGGAAAGAGCACAGTTTCTGACCGTTTCGTTGACCATGGCGCCATCCTCATTGACGCCGATCAAATCGTTAAAGAACTTCAGCAGCCAGGCCAAATTGTCTATTCCGAAATGGTGAAACATTTCGGTAAAGCCATCTTGAACGAAGACCAAACTCTGGACCGTCAAAGCATCGCAGGACTGGTTTTCAGCGATAAAGAGGCTCTCAGGCAACTCAACCAGATTGTCCACCCTCCCGTGAATAAGGAAATTCGGCACCGAATTCGAGAACAAGCAGATAGTGAAAACCTGTTGGTGTTAGACATCCCGCTGCTCGTTGAAGGAATTATTGCTGGTGGACCTCCAAGGTACGTAGTGAGCGGGATTCTCGTGGTGGACACACCTCCAGAAATCTCGGTGCAACGTTTAATTGAACATCGTGGATTCACCGAGGAGGATGCGCGATCTCGCATTAACGCCCAAGTGGCGCGCGAACGGCGCCTCGAGGTCGCAGACTTTGTGGTCGATAACTCGGTCGCCTTAAACGAACTTGAGCCGCAAATAATTTCAGCTATGAGATGGGCCATGAAGCTGCCTGAGACTGAACCAACTCCTGAGCCCCCGGAGGAATAGCGCAACTCAACGCGATGCTGTCGAGCAGTTGTTCGGTCAACCGAGTCCCACGACCAGTAAAATTCCAACCAAAACAAATGCGCTTCCCAGGTAGTCGCGAAAGCGATGTTCCTCCTTGAATCGCACCAACGAAATAAAAAACGCGACGACAATTTCTAGTTGGCCCAAAGTCCTTACTTTGGCTGCGGTGGTCAGTGTCATGGCGGCAATCCACCCCGTTGTGCCCGCGAAACTCAGTATTCCCACTTGGAAACATTTGTTCCGATGTTCCCAAATCTTTAAGAGCTGCTGCCTGTTGGTTACCCCCAAGAACAGCCCATAAAGCATCGTCTGCGCGGTCAGCAAGGCCAACAAAGTCATGCAAGTTCTATGCCACACATCACCTCCCGACAGTGACGTCGAGGCGCCGCGAATTCCTATTGCCGATAACGCGAAAAAGAAACCAGCCATAACGCCGTACCAGGCAGCCGGGTCGCCCCACCGGCGCAGCGCGATTCCCAAACCTGACGTCGCAGCAAGAAGGACCACGCCAAGGAGGACCACCGCAGCACCCAACCATCCAAACGGTTCAAGAGACTCCCCTAGAAAAAGGGCTGACCCCGCGGCGACAAGGATTACCTCGGCCTTGGAATAAACCGTACCGATTGCAAAGTCCCTCGCTTTAAAGGCATTTAGCAGGAGAACGGTTCCAATTATTTGGACAAGGGCAGCGCATATCGCCCAGAGAGCAAAGGCGGGCGGAATTTCGAGCCGTTGGGGCGTGAATATCCAGGTGATACCAGTCAATAAAAGTGCCAGCGGCCAAGCGAATAGAAACCTTACGTAGGCGGCACCTAGGGAAGTTAAATAGAGACGTAGTTCATGTTGGCGAGCTGTTCGAACGACTTGGGCTGCTGTAGCGCCAAGCGTCACAGGGATCCACAGGAGGCCGTCAGAGGGCATCGGTGAGGTCCAAAGACTAAGGGAGCACTAGATGTGCTAGTCGGATGGAAGAGAGGGGTCGTCCGTGCTCTCCAGCCGCTGCTGGAGCCGATTCATTCCATGAAGCCATCGATCTGGATCTCCGGTTTTCCTCTCCATCCAGGTTTGCGCTATTTGATCCGTCAAGACTAAGAAGCGATCCTCGACAACAGCATCCAGGACTTGCTGGGCCACTTCTTCCGGCTCTTTGATCGGACCTCCGGCCTGCGAGGCCCATTCACCACCAGCAGCATCACCCAACATTGGCGTTCTTACCGCTAGTGGAGCAAGCAAGGAAACACCGATTCCACGGTGGGCGTAGGTAAAGGCAAGCCATTCCGCTAGACCGACGACGGCGTGTTTACTCACCGCATAGGGAAGATTGCCGTGTGAGGAAAGAATGCCTGCCATCGACGCCGTGTGAAGCAAGTAGCCCTCACCGCGATCGAGCATCCCGGGAAGAACAGCTCGGACTGCATGAACGTGAGACATTAAGTTGACGTCCCACTGTCGTTGCCATTCCTCTATAGGACTGTCAAAAACTCCGGATCCGGAACCGATACCGGCGTTGTTAAACAAAATTTCTGTCGGTCCGAGTTGAGTCTCAACCTCACCAGCCATCGTCTCGATGGCTGAAGGGTCTCCAAGGTCGCAGTGGATGGCTATCCCACCCACAGCATCAGCTACTTGTTTGGCGCCCTCAAAGTCGACATCAACCACAGCTACCTGAGAGCCGGCGTTAGAGAAGGCCTGAGCGCAGGCCGCACCAATACCACTCGCCGCTCCAGTTATGACAGTTACTTTTCCATCCAGTTTCATGTCCTCACCGACTCTTTATACGTTCAGTTGTGTGCCGCAATGAGGACAACTTGCGATGTTCTCGCGCATGTCGTACTGCGATTCTTTGACGAGCAGGAAACACCCTTCACACAGAATTTCGTCTTCTTGTTTGCCAGGTATTCGGTCACCTTCAGCTGTAGTGATAACACCTTCCTCTTCGTCTTCATCTTCGTCTTCTTCGTCAGCTGAGGAGAGTCGTTCTTTGAGAATGGTGTCTAGGTCGGCCTCAACTTCGTCATCGTCGTCTTCTTCGTCATCGTCATCAGTGCTCGGGCGCGCACCAGCTGGGATCTCTTTATTGTCTTCGTCAGAGTCGTCTTCATCCTCGTCTACGACTTCGTCGGCTTCTAGGTCGAGCTCAATTTCTTCGTCTATTTCCTCATCAATGAGCTCAGGATCTGGCTCCACGTCGTCGTTGTCTTCGTCTTTAGAATCGTCGCTCATGTTTGCCTCGTGAGTGGCGACGCCAATTGTTCGTGTTTGCCACTCAGCGCGGAGGATACCCATACTTCGGGCCATGAGTGTGAATGAAACAAGAAATCCCTAAAGTTCACCGAATTTTTTTAAACCGCCACATAGGACCTTTTCCGGCCCTAATCAGTTCCTAAGCTGTTTCTTGTGACTTCCGAAGCGTTACCGGCCCCAACTGCAGCACACCCCTTTCGTGTCGTTTCGGACTTCGATCCAGCAGGGGACCAGCCCAAAGCGATAGAGCAACTCTCGCAGGGAGTTGAGGCAGGTCAACGGTTTCAAACACTTTTGGGCATCACCGGTTCAGGGAAAAGCGCAACTATCGCCTGGACGATAGAAAAGGTCCAAAGACCCACCCTCGTTCTCGCCCCAAACAAGTCTTTGGCAGCGCAGCTAGCAAATGAGTTTCGGGAGTTCTTTCCCGACAATCGCGTTGAATATTTCGTGTCCTATTACGACTATTACCAACCGGAGGCATATATGCCGGCCTCCGATACATATATCGAAAAAGACTCATCAATAAACGATGAGATCGATCGCCTCAGACATTCTGCTACGGCCGCTCTACTTACGCGACGCGACGTAATTGTCGTTGCATCCGTGTCGGCCATTTATGGTCTCGGCCCGCCCGATGCGTACCTCGAGCACATGCTCTACATGAGAGTCGGGGAGACCCACAACCAAAGAGATGTCCTCGGACGGCTGATCGATATGCAATACGAGAGAAACGATATGAACCTTGTCCGAGGGAAATTTCGGGTGCGCGGGGACACCCTTGAGATACACCCAGCATATGAAGAGTTCGTCGTCCGCATAGAGCTATTCGGAGACGATGTTGAGCGAATAGCGAAAGTGGACCCGGTTACGGGAGAGCGCCTAGCAGAACTAGAGGAAGTGACTGTGTTTCCTGCCAGCCACTATGTAACTGATGGAACAACCATCCACCGAGCAATCAACGACATCGAAGCCGAACTTCAGCAACGCCTCGCGTTGTTCGAATCGGATAACAAACTGTTAGAGGCGCAGCGGCTTCGAATGCGAACTGAATATGACCTTGAGATGCTCCAAGAAGTCGGGTATTGCAACGGCATCGAAAACTATTCAATGCATTTAGATGGCCGAACCTTTGATGAACCTCCATATAGTCTTCTTGATTTCTTTCCCGACGACTACCTGCTGGTTGTGGACGAAAGTCATGTAGCAGTTCCACAACTTCATGGCCAGTTTGCTGGTGACCGATCGCGCAAAGATACGTTGGTTGAACATGGGTTCCGCCTTCCATCGGCACGTGACAATCGACCGCTACGGTTCGATGAAGTTATGGAACGCCTCAATCAAGTCGTGTTCCTTTCAGCGACTCCCGGCGATTACGAGATCGACATTAGTGACCAGGTGGTCGAACAAATAATTCGCCCAACCGGCCTCGTTGACCCTGAAGTAATTGTTAAACCGACTCGAGGTCAAATCGATGACCTTATCGACCAAATAGAGAACACCGTGGGACGCGGGGACCGGGTCCTCGTCACAACGTTGACGAAAAAGATGTCAGAAGACCTGACCGACTACTTGTTGGAACTAGGAGTGAGAGTTAGGTATTTACACAGCGAAATCGACACCATCGAACGAATAGAGATCCTGAGAGATCTTCGATTAGGTGAGTTTGATGTGCTGGTGGGGATCAACCTGTTACGAGAAGGGTTGGACTTACCGGAAGTTTCCTTGGTTGCGATCCTTGATGCCGACAAAGAAGGATTTCTGAGAAGTCAGACTTCGTTGATTCAAACGATCGGTAGAGCAGCTCGAAATGTCGACGGGCAAGTGATTATGTATGCAGACAACGTGACCGATTCGATGCAGGTTGCGATCGGGGAAACAAATCGAAGGCGGGCGCTTCAACAGACCTACAACTCAGAGAATGGGATCGACCCACAAACTATTAGGAAGGCAGTAACCGATATCTTGCTGGTGCTTCGAGGGCAAGAACAGGGAGCTCCTGTCCCAGACAAATTGATCTCGGGCCGCTTACGACCTGATGAGCAGGCGAGGAAAGACTTAGCTGAGCTTCCTGAAGATGACTTGAACAGGCTTATCCACTCTCTAGAACTTGAAATGGAAGAAGCAGCGGAGGATCTTCGTTTCGAGTACGCAGCGCGATTGAGGGACGAAATTAGGGAATTGCGGCGCGACCTACGTGACGCGACCAGCTAAGTAGTCTAAGACCCCTCCGAACTGTGGCTGATCGTGCGCCTCGCGACTAGGTTCCCAATAGGGCGATGAGGTTGTCGCGGGTGTAATGAGCCAAAGGGGGGCCTAGTCATGGCGCATGAAGTGCGTGGGGTAATTGCTCGAAGTAAAGGGACTCCAGTTTCTGTCGAAACAATCCACGTGCCCGACCCAGGGCCGGGAGAAGTGGTGGTCGACATCCAAGCATGTGGTGTTTGCCACACAGATCTTCACTACCGCGAAGGAGCTATCAATGATGAGTTTCCCTTTCTGCTCGGTCACGAAGCAGCGGGAGTTATCAGTCAAGTGGGCTCAGGGGTAGGGAACGTCAAGGAGGGCGACTTTGTGATCCTTAACTGGCGCGCTGTCTGTGGTGAATGTCGAAGTTGTTTGCGGGGAAGGCCTCAATACTGCTTTTCTACTCACAACGCCCAACAAAAAATGACGGTCGATGGGGTCGACCTGTCACCTGCTTTAGGTATCGGGGCGTTTGCCGAAAAGACTTTGGTCGCGGCTGGGCAAGCGACCAAAGTAGATGCCGCTGCGGAGCCCGAAGTCGCGGGCTTAATTGGTTGTGGAGTGATGGCAGGACTAGGTGCAGCCCTGAACACGGGAGGTGTCACTCGAGGTGACACGGTCGCAGTCTGGGGATGCGGAGGTGTCGGAGACGCAGCGATTGAAGGTTCCCGAATTGCTGGGGCTCGTACCATTATTGCTATTGATTTGGATGACCAAAAACTTCAATGGGCTAAGGGGTTCGGAGCGACACACTCGATCAACTCTTCAGGGATGACCAATGATGAGGTGATTGAGGCAGTCCAGGCGTTAACCGAAGGGAATGGCGTGGACGTCGCTATCGAGGCGATCGGCCTCCCTGCTACTTACGAACAGGCATTTTTTGCTCGAGATCTGGCGGGCACAGTGGTACTTGTCGGGGTCCCGAACCCCGAGATGCGCATCGATTTGCCGCTGATCGAAGTGTTCGGTAGAGGCGGGGCACTTAAGAGTTCCTGGTACGGAGACTGCTTACCGTCTCGGGATTTCCCTATGTTGATTGATTTGTATTTACAAGGCCGCCTCCAGTTGGACCGCTTTGTCTCGGAGAAAATAGGCATTGACGAGGTTGAGGATGCCTTTCACAAAATGGAACGTGGTGAGGTGCTCAGATCAGTCGTTATGATCTGATCCGATTTGGCGCTTCGCTCCCCGTTTAAGAGATGGGGCCGGGATAGGCTCCCAGCACAATGGGAGATCAATTAATCGTCCGAGGAGCGAGAGAAAACAACCTTCGCAACATCGATGTTGATCTACCACGCGACCAGTTGATCGTATTCACGGGGTTATCGGGGAGCGGTAAGTCCTCCCTTGCTTTCGACACGATTTACGCTGAGGGGCAAAGACGTTACGTGGAGTCCCTCTCAGCGTATGCCCGACAATTCTTGGGGCAGATGGATAAACCTGACGTCGATTTTCTGGAAGGGCTTTCACCGGCTATTTCAATTGACCAGAAAAGTGCCAGTAGAAATCCTCGGTCAACGGTGGGAACAATCACCGAAGTTTACGATTATCTGAGGCTCCTTTACGCAAGGGTTGGAATACAGCATGACCCTGAAACCGACGAAGTGGTGCAACGCCAGACCCCACAAGAAATTGTTGATCGAATCCTGACGCTAGGAACCGAAAGTCGATTTCAGATCCTTGCTCCGGTGGTTCGGGGACGAAAAGGTGAATACCACACGCTGTTAACGGACCTTGCCTCCCAGGGCTATGTGCGGGCTCGAGTCGATGGAGAGATTGTCGATCTGGCTGAAACCGATGTCCTACCAGAAGAACGACTTGATCGTTATGTCAATCATGACATCGAAGTGATCGTCGACCGTCTTGTTCTCAGAGAAGGCATAGAGCAACGCCTGACAGAATCAATCGAAGCCTCGCTTTTACTGGCCGACGGGCATGTTTGGGTTGAGCTCATGTCGGAGGATGAAGACTCGGAGTTACTCACTTACAGTCAGCACCTATTTTCCCCGACGACCGGGCGGTCTTTCGAAGAACTCGCTCCAAGGAACTTTTCGTTCAACTCCCCGTATGGGGCTTGTGGAACCTGTGATGGATTAGGAACCAGGTTCGAAGTGGACCCTGAACTGATTGTCCCCAACGGGGACCTCAGTATTGAGGACGGGGCGATAGCTCCCTTCGCTACAGGTGCGAGCCGGTGGTATGGCCGTTTGCTGCGAGCTACCGGTGAAGAGTTCGATATTCCCGTGGACAAGCCTTGGTCCAAGCTGACAGCTAAACAAAAAAAGTTGCTTCTTTATGGCAGCCCCCAAAACAGAACATTTACGGTCCGTTACAGAAATAGATATGGCCGTAGCCGGAGTTACACAACTCACTGGGAAGGGGTCATACCAACCTTGCAGCGTCGTCACGCCGACACAGATAGCGATCATTCACGTGACCGTATCGAGGGCTACATGAGAGAAGTTCCCTGCGGCACGTGCGATGGGGCACGACTCAACGACGTTTCCCTTGCAGTTCGAGTGGCAGGTCACAATATCTATGAACTTTGCTCAGTCTCGATAGGCGAAGCGGCCAAAATCATTGATGGATTGTCGCTTAGCGAAAGGGAAGCGATCATTGCCGCTCCCATCGTCAAAGAAATCGACGCTCGCCTGAACTTCCTATTGGACGTGGGATTGGATTATCTGACGTTGAATAGGTCCGCAGCGACCCTCGCTGGCGGCGAAGCTCAACGAATTCGACTGGCTAGCCAAATCGGAAGCGGCCTCGAAGGGGTTTTGTATGTCCTGGATGAGCCGTCGATTGGCTTACATCAGCGAGATAACCGACGTCTAATCGAGACTTTGCAACACCTAAGAGATCTAGGGAACACGGTTCTTGTCGTTGAACATGATCAGGAAACAATCATGGAAGCTGACTGGGTGGTTGATATTGGGCCCGGAGCGGGAGAACACGGTGGCGAAATCATCTACAGCGGCCCAGTTGGCGGATTAGAAGAAGTCAAGGGCTCAGTCACTGGGGAGTACCTAAAGGGAATTCGCGAAATTGAAATACCCACTTCGCGCCGAGAACCACTTAATGAGTCCTTGATCGTTCATGGGGCTCGAGAAAACAATCTCCGATCTATCGACGTTGAAATTCCACTCGGCTGTTTCGTGGCTATAACAGGTGTCTCAGGATCCGGTAAGAGCACCCTTATAAACGAGATTCTCCGAAAATCATTAATGCAAAAGATCTACAAATCCAAAGAGGTGCCGGGATTGCACACCTCTCTTGACGGTTGGGAAGCTTTGGACAAGGTCATAGACATTGACCAGTCACCGATCGGGCGGACTCCTCGTTCGAACCCAGCGACGTACACAGGGGCCTTTGACAGTATCCGCAAGCTATTCGCGGCAACTAACGAATCTAAGGTGAGGGGTTACCTGCCGGGCAGATTCAGCTTCAACGTCAAAGGTGGGAGATGTGAAGCTTGTTCGGGTGACGGGACAATCAAAATTGAGATGCATTTCCTCCCCGATGTTTACGTTCCATGTGAGGTTTGCAAAGGAGCTCGGTACAACCGAGAAACCCTTGAAGTGCGTTTCAAGGGGATGACTATTGCTGATGTCTTGAACATGCCGTGCGAGGAGGCCCTGGAGTTCTTCTCGGCTCAACCTCCAATAGCGCGCCATATGCAGACTCTGGTCGATGTTGGGTTGGGTTACATTCGGTTGGGACAACCAGCGACCACCCTTTCGGGCGGGGAAGCGCAACGCGTAAAACTTGCCAGTGAGTTGGCGAAACGACCGACCGGGCACACCATCTACATACTGGATGAACCTACGACAGGCCTTCATTTCGAAGATATCCGCAGGTTGTTGGCAGTGCTAAGCAGGCTGGTCGATCAAGGCAACACGGTGGTGGTAATAGAACACAACCTTGACGTGATAAAGACCGCTGACTGGATCATTGATATGGGCCCTGAAGGTGGAGATGGGGGAGGGTTAGTAGTAGCCAGTGGCGTTCCCGAAAAGGTCGCCAAAGTATCGGGAAGTCACACAGGTCGCTTCCTCGCACCGGTCCTGTCGAACTGAGAGAGTTTCTTGGCAATAGCCTCTAGGTATGTCACTGCGTCCCGAGTCCGGCTCGGTTCCCGACCAGCCAGGTAGCTACCAGTTCAAGGACCAAGCTGGGCGCATCGTTTACGTCGGGAAAGCCAAGAGCTTACGGAGCCGACTAAACAGCTACTTCCAAGACGCTCGAAACCTACATCCACGGACTGTGCAGATGCTTTCGACAGCGACATCGGTCGAATGGATCGAAGTCGCGACCGAAGTGGATGCTCTCATGTTGGAGTACAGCCTCATTCAGAGACACCAACCCCGTTTTAACGTTCGCCTTCGTGACGACAAGTCCTACCCATTTTTGGCCATCACCCAGCGAGACGAATGGCCCCGAGCGATGGTTATGCGAGGAAAGAGAAAACGGGGAAATCGCTACTTCGGCCCCTTCGGTCACGCACATGCGATTAGAGAAACGTTAGATCTCCTATTACGGACATTCCCAATTCGGACCTGTAGCGACAACAAGATGTCGGAGCACCAGCGACTAGGGCGGCCCTGCCTCCTGTTCCACATCGAGCAATGCGCCGGACCTTGTGTGGGGGAAATATCCCGGGAGGCATACGAAGATCTAGTAAGCGAATTGATCCGCTTTCTTGAAGGAGACACCGACGAAGTCTTACGTGATTTAAACAACAGAATGCAGTCCGCTAGTAGTTCCAAAGAATTTGAGCTTGCTGCGAGATACCGGGACCGACTGTCTAGCGTCAAAAAAGCAATAGAGAAACAACAAATAGCTGGTACCAGGAATGAAGATTTCGACATCATAGGTGTCCACGACGATGAGCTAGAAGCTTCAGTCCAAGTCTTCTTCGTGCGTAAAGGTCGCGTTATGGGTCAGCGAGGCTCAATCGTCGACAAAGTTGAGGATGTCACGCAACCAGACTTGATTGCCCGAATAGTCGAAGACATCTATCACGACGAAAATCCAATCGGAATGCCAAAGAACGTATTCGTCCCAGCGCTCCCAGAAAAGAAATCGTTGTATGAAGAATGGCTAACTCAACGACGAGGCTCCCGAGTTGAGATTCGGATACCCCAGCGAGGCGATAAGCGAGCGTTGCACGAAACAGCGACCAAGAATGCTCGGGAATCTTTTACCCGACATCGACTCAAGCGGGGCACCGACCACAACAGTCGCGCCAAAGCATTAGAAGAATTGCAGCGATATCTGGAATTACCCAACGCGCCTTTGCGCATCGAATGTTACGACATGAGTCATCTCCAAGGGACCGACTATGTCGGTTCTATGGTGGTTCTCGAGGACGCTTTACCTCGGAAAAGTGAGTACCGACGATTCAAGGTTCGCACTGTGGAGGGCAACGATGACTTTGCGGCTATGGAAGAAGTGCTCTCCCGGAGGTTCAAGAACTATTTGGACGAACGAGAGTTGCCATCGGCTGAAGTCACCAAATTTGCCTACCCTCCTCAGCTGCTAGTTGTAGATGGAGGGAAAGGACAGCTCGGTGTGGCTGTCCGGGTCTTGGACTCATTGGGATTACGGGAGGAAATTCCTGTAGTTGCATTGGCAAAACAGTTTGAAGAAGTATTTCTTCCCGGACGAAGCGCCCCTATTGAAATACAGCGAGGTTCGGAAGCGTTGTATCTCTTACAGCGCATACGTGATGAAAGTCATCGTTTCGCAATTAGTTATCACCGGCAGCTTCGAAATAAGAGAATGACTCGAAGTGTCCTTGACGACATACCAGGTTTAGGAGACGCACGGCGAAAGCGGCTGATCAAAGAATTCGGTGGCGTTCGTAAAATCCAACAAGCGTCCCTTGACGAGTTACTTGCTTTGAGTTGGCTTCCCAACAGCGTCGGGGAAGCGGTTCACGAGCGGACCCAGGGGCGGGCATGACCGAGGATCTCTGGGAGTCTCACGCTACGTGGTGGCAGCGAGAGTTCACTAATGGGGTAGATCCCGAATATAAAGAGCAGATACTTCCGTTGATCGCGGACCTCACCACCGGCTTCGAGAACATCCTCGACATTGGGTGCGGAGAAGGCCAAGTAGCTCGGACACTGCCGGGTGAGCTCTCTCATGTTTTTGGAATAGATCGCTCATGGGCCCAAGTCTCTGAAGCCCTTAATCGGTCCGCTGGTGAACATTACGCCCAAGCTTCTGCGTCAGAGCTGCCCTTCCAAAATGAAACCTTCGATGCAGCGGTGGCATGCCTTGTCTTCGAACACATAACCGAGATGAGCACCGCAATTTGCGAAGTTGCTCGTGTCTTGAAGCCGGAGGGAAGGTTTGTTTTCTTATTGAACCATCCGCTTTTACAAACGCCGGGCAGCGGATGGGTAGAAGAGCACACATCGGAGGAATCAATTCAGTATTGGAGAATTGGCCAATACCTAGTGGAGCAAGAAACTATCGAAGAAGTTGAATTGGGAATTCGAATTCCTTTCATTCATCGACCCCTAAGTGTCTACCTAAATACGCTCACTGACCAAGGCCTATCTCTCGTGCGAATGCTTGAGCCGGCGCCGCCTGAAGGTTTCCTGGAACGTAACGACGCCTATCGAGCCGCTCGGCATATCCCTCGGCTTTTGGTGCTTGTATGTGAGAAGCGGTGACTTGTTATAAACGAGCGACCTAACCTTTAGGAATGACTGATTCACCCAATTTTGTCGTGGTGGCAGGACTGTCGGGCGCCGGCCGTTCAACAGTGGCTGACACTCTGGAGGATCTTGGGTGGCTCGTAATTGACAATTTGCCACCCAGCTTGCTTGCTAACGCGGCTGAAGTGCTCACGCCTTCAGACTCCTTGGGCAAACGAATCGCATTAGTTGCTGGCTCCCATCAACATCAAGAAGACCTGCTTACCTTTTTGAAGGATTTCCATACCCCGGCAGCCCGTGTAAACGTCATCTTTCTCGATGCACGAACAGAGGTGCTGCTTCGCAGATATGACCAAACCAGGCGACGACATCCACTGAGCGAGAGCAGCGCCTCCGTGACTGAAGCAATTGAGCGAGAACGTGAACTGTTGGAACCGATCAGAGAGGCCGCGGACTTAGTCATCGATACGAGTGATCTCATCGTCCATGAACTGAAATCCACGGTGGTCGAGGTGTTCAGCGACGAAGACAGCGAAGAGTTCATGCAAACAACCGTTATGTCGTTTGGTTACAAGCACGGAGTGCCCACAGAAGCCGATTTGGTGATCGACTGCCGGTTCTTGCCAAATCCGCATTGGGTCCCTGAACTGAGGCAGAGAACAGGCCTTGAGCAAGATGTTCGCACCTACGTCCTCGAACAGCCGCTCACCACTTCTTTTTTGGGGCACACACTCCCACTTTTCGAATTCTTGATTCCCTCTTATGTTGAGGAAGGGAAGGCTTACCTAACCATTGCCTTCGGATGTACGGGTGGCCGTCATCGGAGTGTCGTAATTGCCGAGGAGTTCGGTCGGATTTTGGCCGAAAGCGGCCATTCGCTTCGAACCCGACATCGAGACCTTGAATCGAAAGAAATCTAGAAGTAGTCAATCAATTCGCCACTGCGTCAAAGCAATGGGGTAGACATTCAGAAGCGTCTCTATCCCCTCCCAGAAAGCGAACCTTCCAATGACCGTGCGGGTTGGTATTAACGGCTTCGGCCGTATCGGCAGAAACTTCTTTCGTGCTATCCAGAAACAAGGTGCCGACGTAGAAATTGTGGCAGTGAATGACCTAGGCGATCAGGCCACAATGGCCCATCTTCTTAAATATGATTCGGTGCTTGGCAACCTACCTAACGAGATCGCTGCCGTGGACGGTGGCATATCGATAGACGGCAAGGTGTTGAAGGTCCTGTCTGAACGTAACCCTGGCGAGTTACCGTGGGGCGATTTGGGAGTTGACGTCGTTATCGAATCGACTGGCATTTTCACAGACAGAGATAAGGCGGCACAGCACCTAGATGCCGGAGCACCTCTCGTGATTGTGTCAGCCCCAGCTAGCGGAGCTGATGCCACTATTGTTGTTGGCGTCAATCACGAAGAATTTGACAAAGAGTCACACAAAGTCATTTCGAACGCGAGTTGTACAACTAACTGCTTTGTTCCAATGGTCCAGGTTCTAGACGAAGCATTTGGAGTCGAGAAAGGTTTGATGACAACGGTCCACGCTTATACCGGCGATCAATCACTTGTTGACGGCCCTCACAGCGATTTGAGACGAGCTCGAGCCTCTGCCGTAAACATCATCCCCACCTCAACCGGAGCGGCGCGTGCGACCGGGCTTGTGCTTCAGGCTATGAACGGGAAACTGGATGGGACTTCGTTGCGTGTCCCGATACCGGACGGCTCAATTACTGATTTCACTGCTGTGTTAAAAGCCTCCCCGTCGGTTGAAGAAATTAACGCTGCATTCTCGAGTGCAGCTTCCAGTGCATCACTCGCAGGGATTCTCACCTACAGCGAAGACCCACTTGTCTCGGCGGACATAGTGGGAGACCCCTCAAGCTGTGTCTTCGATGCGGGTCTCACGATGACCATTGACAACTTAGTGAAAGTCAGTGGCTGGTACGACAATGAGTGGGGTTACTCAAACCGCCTAGTAGATCTCGTTACCATCACGTGCGGTTGATTCTGGTGTGACTGCTTCTTCAGTTCCTACCCTCGAAGATCTAGAAGCCGAAATAGGCAGTTTGGATGCAAAGCGCATTCTGGTGAGGTGTGACTTCAACGTTCCTATCCGAGATGGGGAGATTGCTGATGATTTGCGGATTCGGTCAGCGATGCCGACTGTTTCTTGGCTTCTTGAGCGAGGGGCATCGGTGGTTATCGCAACTCATTTCGGTCGACCGGACGGAAAACGTGATCCCCGTTATTCAACTGAGATCTTGAAGAGCAGAGTCGAGGAATTGGCTCCCGGAGTCCAGTTGTTGGAGAATCTGCGTTTCAACCCGGGTGAAGTAGGAAATTCTTCAGAGTTTGTCGAGTTCTTAGTAGGAGGAGCAGGCGGACTCCCGTTTGACGGGTACGTCAACGAGGCCTTTGGTGTCTCACACCGCTCTCATGCTTCGCTCGTCGGACCACCCGCACATCTCCCGGCCGCAGCAGGACGTTTAGTCGAAAAGGAAATCGAAATACTCGAAAAGATACGTCTATCACCGCAGCGACCATTGGTTGCAGTGCTGGGTGGAGCCAAAGTCAGCGACAAACTTGGCGTGATCGATGCCCTTCTTGGCGTAGTGGATCGACTCCTCATCGGGGGAGGTATGTGTTTCACCTTCTTAAAGGCGATGGGTCACAACATTGGCGACTCGCTGTGTGAGGATGATCAGGTGGAAGCCTGCCGGCGGATTCTCGATTCAGGTGCCTCAGTTCTTTTGCCCAGTGACATCACCGCCCTCAGCCCTGATGGAGACATCGGTGGCGATAATGGAGAAGTCAGACAAATGGGCCGCTCGATACCTGACGGATGGAAAGGGCTTGATATCGGACCTGGCACTGCCGCCGAATTCGGTGACGCTGTCCACGAAGCCAGAACCGTTTTTTGGAATGGCCCAATGGGGCTATTCGAAGACACCCGTTTCGCAGCTGGCACTCGAGCCGTCGCACAGGCCTTAGCCGACAGTCGCGCCTTCTCTGTGGTTGGTGGCGGAGATAGCGCTGCAGCAGTCGCCGAGATCGGCCTCACGCCTTACATGGACCACATCAGTACCGGAGGAGGTGCCAGCCTAGAGTTTCTTGAGTTGGGCGACCTCCCAGGACTCACAGCCCTTAGGAAATAAGGAACACAAATGTCTCGTATTCCGTTGATCTCAGGTAATTGGAAGATGAATCTCAACCATTTCGAAGCGATACAAATGGTCCAGAAACTCAGCTACGAACTTAGAAATCATGATTATGACGCAGTCGAAGTTTCCGTTCACCCGCCTTACACCGACCTACGATCAATCCAAACGTTGATTGATGCCGACAGGATGCACTTCCATCTCGGGGCGCAGAACTGTCATACCGAGTCATCAGGAGCATTTACCGGCGAAGTATCGCCAGCGATGCTACAAAAACTTGAAGTTGGTTTCGTGATCGTAGGTCACAGCGAACGAAGGTCACTCTCCGGGGAAACCAATGAAATAGTCGCAGTCAAGGCCAAATCGGTCTTTGCGCATGGCATGGTGCCGATCGTTTGTGTGGGAGAGACCCTTGAACAACGGGAGAGCGGTGGAGCCGAATCAGTTGTTGAGACCCAGGTCACGGGCAGCCTGGCTGACCTCAGCAAGGACCAACTGAGCGAACTAGTCATAGCGTATGAACCGGTATGGGCAATAGGAACTGGGAAGACAGCTTCAGCGGAAGATGCTCAACTCATGTGTGCACATATCAGAAGCGTCGTGAGTGCAATACATAAGCCGGCTGGGACGAAAGTCCGCATTCAGTACGGTGGCTCAGTAAACGCGTCAAACGCTGCCGAATTGATGTCGATGGAAGATATTGATGGAGCCCTAGTTGGGGGCGCCTCTTTGGAAGCAGCATCGTTTGCCAGGATTGTGAGCTTCCAAGACGCCTAGAGTCCTGACATGACTTCCAGTGCACTAAATGTCGACCGTCCACCATTACCTGATGGTCTCGTAGCGGTCGTTAAGCGAGACTGCCCAACTTGCGTGGATATAGTTCCGGTTCTCGAACAGCTGTCTCAGCGTGGGCCCGGGGTGACGATCTACACCCAGGATGACCCTGATTTCCCTGAGACAGTTGAAACACGAATCCATGACCAAGAGCTAGCAGTCTCTTGGCATTACGAAGTGGAAACAGTGCCGACTTTGATGTTCATCCAAGATGGCAACGAGATGGCTCGAACGGTGGGTTGGAGTCGCTCAAACTGGGAAGCGTTGACAGGTGTGGACGATCTCGGAGATGGACTCCCAGAGATGCGTCCGGGATGCGGATCGTTATCGGTTGACCCAAATTTGATTGATTCGCTAGCTCTAAAATTTGGCGCCTCAGACTTAAACAGCCGGCGAGTGGAAATAGCAACCCTGGAAGATGAATTTGACGCAATGTTCGATCGGGGTTGGTCGGACGGCTTGCCGATAATTCCGCCTACCGAAGAACGAGTGTCCAAAATGTTGGAAGGCACACACCGGCAACCAGATGACGTGGTCGCCGTTGTTCCCCCGGTGCTTACCGAATGCACAGTTGAAAAGGTTGCAATAAACGCAGTGATGGCCGGTTGTAAACCCGAATACTTGCCAGTCGTGTTGGCGGCGGTGGAAGCTGCCTGCACCGATCAGTTCAACATGCACGGTTTGCTGTGTACCCTTTGGTTTTCTGGTCCGATCATCATCGTAAACGGGCCAATCCGGCATCGAATTGGTATGAACGTCGAAAAGAACGCCTTAGGTCAAGGAAATCGTGCTAATTCAACTATAGGAAGAGCCCTTCAACTAGTGATCCGAAACGTCGGGGGAGGTAAACCTGGCATTGGGGGGATCGACCGCTCCGCATTAGGTGCGCCATCAAAGGTTGGGTGGTGTTTCGCTGAAGATGAAGAGAACCTCCCAGATAACTGGCCGCCCCTGTCGGTAGGTCGAGGGTTTTCGAAAAACGATGACACAGTGACCCTATTTGCCGGACATGGGCCAGTCGGATGTATCGACCAGATTTCTCGGACTCCAGAATCATTGGTGCGAACCCTGGCGCAACAACTACATGGCGTTGGAAATCGGAAACTTCCCGCTGAGGCGATGATTGTTATGACCCCTGAACATATGAACGTCTTTGCGTCTGCAGGATGGTCAAAAGACAAGTTTTATGAAGAGCTGGAACCTCTTTTGC
>SGYJ01000013.1 GCA_004214275.1 Acidimicrobiales bacterium
AGGTAACGGACCACTCTCAGCATTTAAAACAGCCCTAGCTGACGGCTGTGGGTTAGACCTCACTCTTGTTGACTATCAAGAGCATGCGATAGGTACCGGGGCTGACGCTGCGGCAGCTGCCTACGTTGAAATCGAAGCAGCGGACCGAAGTGTTCATTGGGGCGTCGGGTTGCACCCCAATATCGTCACAGCGAGCTTCCACGCACTCTTATCGGCAATTAATCGTTCCGAAACCAGCTAACCGCGCCCCCGGATGGCCGAACTTCGATCAGAATCATTAAGTGGCGCTATCTAGCTTTGCCGACGGGTCGTTATTCGGAACCCGTTTTGGGACCGCTCCTCCGCGGGTTGTCGCGCTACATGGTTGGGGCCGATCCCACCAAGATTTTGCGTCGAGCTTGGAAGGCCTAGACGCAGTCAGCGTTGACCTACCCGGCTTTGGTGTCTCACCAGCCCCCTCCGAGGTGGGAGGGGCATCCATGTACGCAAATCTTGTTGCCCCGATTCTTGATATCTGCGACACCCCGGTGATTCTGGTCGGACATAGCTTCGGCGGAAGGGTTGCGGTTCATTTGGCAGAACAACGGCCAGCTGCCATCGGAGGAATCGTTCTGACCGGAGTGCCGCTCCTTCACCGGGCGCATCGCCGAGGTCGACCCGCGTTGCGGTATCGCTTCGGGCGCCTATTGCACCGATGGGGTCTCGCCAGCGACGGATTCTTAGAAGGTTTACGCGACAAATACGGCAGTGCCGACTATCGAGCTGCGTCGGGCGTGATGCGTGACATTTTGGTGACCGTCGTCAACGAATCTTATGAACAGCAACTGCGGTCTATATCGGCTCCAGTGGACCTTGTATGGGGTGACGGCGATGATGCCGCCCCGCCCGAAATCGCAGCGAGAGCCGAAGCTCTGCTGGCAGATGCCAGGTTGACGCTCTTGGGTGGTATCGACCACTTTGTCCCAACCACAGCTCCGTTCGCCTTGCGTGAAGCAATCGATCGCCGTTTGGGTGCCCTCTCGTGACTATGACAGACGGCTATCTGGTGGCCTGTTTCGCGGCTTCGTTGTTCTCAAGTACGCGTTGGCTTCGAGTTGCGCAACGAGAGCATTATCTTGCCTGGTCCGCGTCACGTTTTGCTGCTCGCTGGTGGAGGTTGGGAATTATCAACCCGCTGCTGTTTGTAATGACAGCAGCGGTTGTCGTTGCATCTGCTTGGTTTCCATTCGCCTGTCTCGCTGCAGCATTGGTCGTGTGTGTCGGACCGTTAGGCCTGGGAATCAAAGGTCGCACTAGTTCTCTGGCTTGGACCCGCAGACTTCGTACCGTGGCCGCTGCAATGGTGCTCTTTGCCGTTGTCTTGTTTCTAGCGCTACGACAGTTAGGTGCCAGGTCAGTCGGTTACGCCGTCGTCGTGGTCCTCGTTCCGGCCTTGATCGATGTTGCTTTAGTTGTGTTGAAACCAGTCGAACAAAGATTTGCCCGAAAGTATGTGACGCAGGCAGCGAACACTTTGGAGCGCATCAATCCAATTCGCGTCGCGATCACTGGTTCTTACGGCAAGACCACGATTAAGGGATATGTCCGTCATCTTTTGTCTGAAACCCGCAGTGTTGTAGCTAGCCCAGCAAGCTTCAACAACAGCGCTGGACTGTCCCGTTCGGTTAATGAACATCTCACCGACGGCACCGAGATTTTCGTTGCTGAGATGGGCACATATGGTCCCGGCGAAATCGCCGAGTTAGTGAGTTGGATACAGCCGTCAATCTCGGTGTTATCTGCGATTGGACCAGTACATCTGGAACGTTTTGGAGATCTGGATACGGTTGTCGCTTCAAAAAGTGAGATCTTTTCAACAAGTAGAACAGCGGTCATCAACGTCGACGCCTACGGATTAGCGGCCGAAGCTGATCGTCTGCAGGCATCTGGTATCGATGTCTTGAGGTGCTCGGCCAAAGATTCAACTGCGGACATTTTTGTTACTTCCGACGAGGGGCTGTCGGTAACGGTTTCAAATCGGATGATTGTTGCAGGGTTAGAAAGCGACGCCGCCGCCACCAACGTCGCGTGTGCTGTCGCTGTCGCCACGGCACTAGATGTTCCTGACGAAACAATTGCTCATCTTCTAACAAACCTCCCAACCGCAGATCACCGGCGCCAAGTTCTCCTTGGCCAATCAGGTGTCACCATCGTTGATGACACGTACAACAGCAATCCGGCAGGGGCTGCAGCTGCATTGGAAACACTGGCCAGAACCGGTGCCAACCGCAAAGCAGTAGTGACCCCGGGGATGATTGAACTGGGAAATCGACAGACCTCGGAGAATAGGCGGTTCGGCGTTGACGCCAGCCTCATCGCAGATGATCTCATCATTGTCGGTCGAACAAACAAGGCTGCTCTCGCGAACGGAGCAAGAGACGGTACTGCTCGAGTTCACGTGCTGCCGAACCGTGATGAGGCAATCAAATGGGTCCGAGAAAACCTCAGAGCAGGCGATGCGGTGCTTTACGAGAACGATCTACCTGATCACTACCCATGAACACAAACCTCACCAAGAATCCGAGGGTGACACCCGTCCGAAGGCCATCTACGGTTTCATAGGAGATAATGAACCGTCCAGCAGTCTGCTTCGGCAGCCCATCTCCCGAACACGACATCTCGATCCTTACAGGGTTGCAGGCCGTCCGAGCCTTGTCCGATGCCGGGAACGACGTGGTGGCCCTCTATTGGTCCAAGACAGGGAACTGGTTCCAAGTTCCCGCCGACATCGAACCAAGTGAGTTCGCTGATGGGTTACCAAGATCAGCAGAACCAATATCAATCAAAATTGGTGATAACGGTGGTTTCTACAAGCTCGGTAAACGCAACAAACAAAGTCTCATCGACATCTCCGCTGTAGTGGTGTGTTGCCACGGTGGACCCGGCGAAGACGGCAGCCTCCAAGCAATGTTTGACTTAGCTGGCATCCGTTACACAGGCCCAAGCCAGCAAGGGGCCGCTATAGGGATGGACAAGCTGGCATTTTCGGGAACCATGGAGGCAGCAGGAATAGCAAGCTTGCCGTTGCATCTCGTCACGGACGACTTAGCTCTTGACGAAACTGGTCCATTCATCATCAAACCCAGGTTCGGTGGGTCTTCGATAGGCATCGAAGTGGCCGATGATCTCACAACCGCCAAGGCACTGGTAAAAACTCAACCGCTACTGCGTCACGGAGCGGTGATACAGAACTATCTCAGCGACGCCGTTGACCTCAACATTTCGGTTCGAACCTACCCAGAGACAACCTTGAGCGCTGTTGAACGTCCACTTCGTCCAGAAGATGGTGGCATATACAGCTACGCCGACAAGTATCTGACCGGGTCTCAAGGGATGGCCAGCGCTCCCAGAGAACTTCCAGCGGAACTACCTCCAAACATCGAAGGAGAACTCCGAACTATCGCTGACCAGGTCATCCAATTGGCCATGGTTCGATCCGTGGCTCGCATCGACTTCCTTTGGAATGCAGATGGTCTTTGGGTAAACGAAATCAACACCATCCCCGGGTCGCTTAGCTGGTACTTCTGGTCCCACGAAGGCATCTCCTTTGACCAATTGCTAACTGAACTGATCCGAGAGGCAGTAGAAAGCCCAGCAGTGACATTCCAAATCGATGGTGCCGATGGAACAGCCTTACGTGATGTCGGGGCAATCTCACACAAGTTGGCCTAATGAGGCGCTGCGTCACTTTCTGGGTATTTCCACTCATTGCAGCCGCATGCTCATATGGAACGAATACTTCTGGTCAAGTCGAACAATTTACGAGCGACCTCAGCGAAGAAGAGCGTGCTTGTGTCGAAGGTCGTCTCCTCACCGGTTGGGATTTGAACCTAGCCGACCTCGACGGCGACCTCAGTCCTGAGGAGGAGATCGCCGTTGATACCGCCACTGAGTTGTGTCGATTAACCGCAAATAGCTCAGCCGCTCTACCTCCGACCGATAACGAAAACCCACAAGTCTCAGAAGAACTCTTACAAGCCCCGGCTGTCTTCAGTCCAAGTGATACCCCTCCAGGCGAAGATCCCCTTTTGGACCAGTACTGGTTGGAGTGCGGATTAGGAAAAGCTAAAGCCTGTGATGACCTCTTCTACTCAGCGCCTCGCGGGAGCCGGTACGAACAGTTTGCGTTCAGCTGTGGGGGTCGTCGGAACATGGACTGCTCTCTACTTTTGGGAATCGACCAACCTGATGGAGATCTCAACCCTCTGACCCCACCACCCGGCGATGATGAGAATCTGGATCGGTTATGGACTCGTTGCTCGGAAGGCAGCACCTCAGCTTGCGGCGAATTACGACTCACCGCTGCAAGTGGATCCCTTTATTCTCAGTTCGGTACAAGCTGTGGAGCCCGAGGAACCACCTATTGCACTCTGATCCTTGAATACGACGGTGAACCGCCATCACTCGATGATTTGAACCCCACCATGGATCCGCCCGGTCAAGATGAACTACTCGATCAGCTCTGGGAACTCTGTGGCAACCAAGACGCCCGAGCTTGCAAGGACCTCGCCAAACACGGTCCAGCCGACAGTGTCTACGTAAAGTTCGGCATCTCGTGTGGTGGGCGGTCAGTCGCTCCGTGTGCACGATTGTTCGCTGACTTGCAGCCGGCGAACCCCTAATCAGCGGTCAACGCTGCTCTGAGGAACTCAATAGTTTCTCGTCGAGCCTTTACAAGCGAACGTAAATCCGGCTCAAGCCCAAGGGCCCGCATCACTTCGGGTTCGGTGGCTACGCCGACCACCGCCGAATACACCGCAAGCAACAACATTCGAGGGTCGTGTCGACGAAAGCGCCCAGCAACCATTTCCGTCTCTACGAAACGCACCGCCTCACCAAGCATGACACTCATAGCCGAAGCTAATTCTCCTGAGGCTGTTCCCCCTTGACGCGTCACCAAACGCACCAAACCAAGAACTTCTGGTCGTCGCGCGGCCAGCGAAAACGTTGCCCGAACCAAATCTTCAATACGTTGAAATCCTCGTGCCTGCGGGTCAGCTGCTCCGGCGAGAGCAGAACCAAGTTCGCGAACGGCAAGTTCAATTGTCGCGGTCAACAGGTGTTCTTTCGAAGAGAAGTGATACAGGATCGCCTGTTTGGTGATTCCTAAATCCGATGCCAAGTCGTCTAAGGACGTCGAGTCATATCCCCGCAATCCAAATGCTGCCAAAGATGAGTCAAGGATGCGTTCGCGGGTAGGAACGGGCACGGACACATTCTAGAACGAAATCGAACATAGACTTACCATTTGGTAAGTTTTCTGATAGAACTATTGATGTGATCAGTGAGTCCCTTTCGGGCAAACGGTTAGCCATAACCGGCAGCACCGGTTTCTTGGGCACAGCACTGGTTGAGCGACTGCTCCGCGGGGTTCCAGATTGTGAACTCGTTCTTTTGGTCCGCCCGACACGCCGAAACAGCGCCGAACGTCGAGTGGAACGCGAAATCTTTCGCAACGAGGCTTTCGACGCACTCCGATCACAATGGGGGGATGACTTTGCCGAGACTTGCGATCGGAGAGTCTCTGTCGTATCCGGCGACGTAACAAATGATGGTCTCGGGCTCAGCGAACAAGACCGAGAACTATTCACATCATGTGACATTGTCATTCATTCAGCCGCAACGGTCAGCTTCGACAGCCCACTCGACAGCTCAATAGAAATCAATTTGCTTGGACCTAACCGCATTATCCAATTACTCAATGACGCGAACGTCACTCCCCATCTAGTAGCTGTTTCAACCTGCTACGTAGCCGGAAATCGGCGCGGAGCAGCAAACGAGGAGCTACTCGCTGGCACTCCTTTCCAGGTAAACGTCGACTGGAGACAAGAAGTCGAAGCCGCCCGAAGAACTCGAGCCGATCTCGATGCTCGAAGCCGAATACCCGAACAACTTGACAGCTTTCGTAAAGGTGCCAGAGAGGAACTTGGTGCCGCCGGCTTACCTATGCTTGCGGCAAAGACCGAACAGCTTCGAGAAGCCTGGGTCAACGATCAAATGGTGGAAGCCGGACGGAGCCGGGCAACATCACTCGGTTGGCCCGACGTCTACACCTACTCAAAAGCATTAGGCGAAACAGCACTCGTTGAACTCCACGGAGATGTGCCTATAAGCATCGTTCGTCCTTCAATAATCGAGTCAGCATGGTCAGAACCGTCACCCGGCTGGATCCGCGGCTTTCGCATGGCTGAACCGCTCATCGTTTCTTTCGCCAAAGGTGAACTCAATACTTTCCCTGGCTATCCAGAGGGAATTATTGACGTCATTCCTGTTGACATGGTTGCTTCAACCATCATCGCCGTTGCGGCAAAAGGCCCAAAACCGGACCCCGAAGTATTCCAAGTAGCTTCAGGATCCACGAACCCACTCCAATTCAAAAAACTGCTCAACACCGCTATGGAGTGGTTTCGTGAACATCCCGTCTACGACGCTAAGGGACACCCCACTGCGAGTACCGAATGGAAATACGCGGGGTCTAGCGGCCTAGAAGAACAACTACATCGAGTGGTCAAGGCCTTTGACCTGGCTGCCAAAGTCATCAATCGGTTACCGATTCGCGGTGAGAACAGTTTCACAAGCAAGTTCGCGGAACGTCGCCAAAACCTCGACCAAATCAAAGGTTACGTCGACATCTACGGGGCTTACGGAAAGTGTGAAGCGGTATACGGAATACAACGGACGCTTTCGTTATGGGAGTCGCTGCCACCCGAAGACCAGGCTCAGTTTGGGTTCGACCCGCGGATCATCGATTGGCATCACTACATCACCGAGGTCCACTTACCCACGGTGGTGATACAGGCTCGGATAAAGACAACCCCTGACAAACGCACCGGTCCAAGCCGATCCGAACGACTTCGCTCAGCAGTATTGGATGAAGATCGACATTTCGCTGCTTTCGATCTAGAAAACACCCTGATCGCTAGCAACGTGGTCGAAAGCTACGCATGGCTGGCAACTCGACGTTTGAACCCGAAACAGCGATTTGAATTCACTCTTCGAACCCTGAGCGAAACACCTGGACTTTGGAGACGCGACAAACGAGATCGAACTGATTTCCTTCGCTACTTCTACCAGCGCTACAAAGGCGCTCCGCTCGGGCAGCTTGAAGCCGACGCAGCAGAAATGTTAAGCGACCTGATTCTGATCAAGTCGTTCCCCGCTGGTCTCCGCCGAGTACGAGCACATAGGGCGGCAGGACACCGGACAGTCCTCATCACCGGTGCATTAGATATCGCCGTTGAACCGCTCCGCCCTCTTTTCGACCACATAATCGCAGCGAGAATTGACCGTAAAGACGGAAAACTCACTGGAGAGATGCTCGACGTGCCCCCCACAGGCGAAGTTCGTGCACAACTAATGGTGGATTGGGCTGAACAAAACGGTTTAGATCCTTCACAAGGTGTGGCATACGCAGACTCCGCATCTGACCTTCCAATGCTCGAAGCTGTCGGCTACCCAGTTGCTGTAAATCCCGAAACCCGTTTGGTAACCATCGCGGAGAAACGGGGGTGGTTGACAGAAGATTGGCCGAAGACGGCCGGGGCTCCTAAGCCACTACTTCCAATGGGGCAACGTCCGAAGCTCCTCACCACCAATGAAGGAGCTCGCTGATGTCCGCTCGACAAGGCCTCGTACTCGAAGTTGACCGGACTACTCCACCAATAGTTTTTCATCACGGAGAAGGTTTTCGGTTCGAAAAGTTGCCCTCTGGAAGTCGTGTTGTTTACCCCAACGAACCAATCGAACCAATCGAAGACGTGGACGGCGCAATACGTCATGCCTTAGATAACCCTCTAGGTGATTCTCCCCCCCTCGCAGCATTACTCACCGCAGGAATGAAACTTACTATCGCCTTCGATGACATCTCACTGCCGCTGCCCCAAATGCAGGCACCCGACATCAGAAGTCGAATAATCGAACAGGTTCTCGATACTGCGGCAAGCGCCGGCGTCGATGACGTTCACCTCATAGCCGCTCTAGCACTCCACAGAAGGATGACAGAAGGGGAATTGCGGCACGCATTAGGCGACCGCGTCTACGACGCTTTCGCCCCGACCGGCCAGCTCTACAACTTCGACGCTGAGGACCCTGAAGCGTTAACACACTTGGGTGAAACAGACCACGGAGAAGAGGTGGTTATTTCTAAGCGAGCAGCGGAGTCCGATCTCATCATTTACGTCAACATCAATTTAGTTTCGATGGACGGAGGACATAAGAGCGTCGCTACCGGACTATCGGGTTATTCAGCGATACGCCACCACCACAACGTTGAAACGATGCAGCGTTCCAAGTCCTTCATGGATCAAGAGAACAGCGAACTTCACACAAAGAACTGGCGCCAGGGTCGACTAATCCGAGACGCCGGCGTCAAGATCTTCCAGATCGAAACGACACTCAATAACGACACATTTCCGACTCCATGGGATTTCTTACAAAAACGCGAATGGGAGATGAACACCAAAGAACGCATGCTTTTATTGGGCACCAAGAAGTTTCTGGACAAGATCCCTCGAAAATCAGCGCGCTCCATTTTTCAAGGGATACGTGCCCCATACGGTTTGACTTCGATCCAAGCTGGCGAAGTCGAAGAAGTCCACAAAGTGACAACAGCCAACGTCTACAGGCAACATCTAGTCAGAGTCGAAGGACAAACCGACATTCTCTCTATGGGGCTCCCCTACCTCGGGCCTTACAATGTCAACTCGATAATGAACCCAATTCTCGTCGCCTGCCTTGGTTTGGGCTACTTCTTCAATTTGTACAAAGGCAAGCCCCTAGTGCGTGAAGGTGGTGTCGTGATAATGAGTCACCCAACACCTTGGGAGTTTCATCCCGTTCACCACCCGAGCTACATAGACTTCTTTGAAGAAGTTCTGGCGGACACCACCGATCCACACAAGATCGAGCACAAGTATGAAAAGCGGTACGCAGAAGATGAGTGGTACCGACACCTCTACCGGACCTCTTACGCTTACCACGGTGTACATCCGTTTTACATGTGGTACTGGTGCTCACATGCGCTTCAACATGTTGGTCAGGTCATAATCGTGGGTGGTGACCAACGTGCGACGAAGAGAATGGGCTTTCGCTCGGCTACTACTATGCGCGACGCTCTTGAGATGGCAACTGATGTCGTTGGTCGTGACCCGACTCTGACCCATCTACATAACCCACCTGTCCTTATGGCCGACGTCGTCTAGTTCGAGGAACGAAAATGACGGATCTGAATCGCAGAAACCCAATCAGTCATCTGACCGACCGAAAAGCCAAAGCTTCTATTTCTCGCGTTGTGAGAAAGGTTGAGTTTCCCCTCAAAGCAGCGGAAACACCCGAAGGTGAAGTTCCTCTGCCTTCTAACACGGGTGGAAACTACGAGACCGATTGGGCTCGTAGATACGCGTCGAGGCTGACTAGACGTGTAGCTCTTTCTACCATCGGCAAGGGAGTGATTACCTACTACGCAAATCCCACGATCAGAGGACTTGACCGCCTTCATGACCTTGATGGCCCTGCCATTTTTGCTGCGAACCATCAAAGTCACGCTGACACATTGTTGATGTTGACCTCTATGCCTCCGCCTTGGAAACATAAGGCCTTCGTCGGTGCTGCAGCTGACTATTTCTTCGGCAACAGAACAACGGCCGCGATCTCTGCATTGTTTATAGGTGCAATACCCATAGAGCGCACTTCCATTAATCGAAACACGATCGAAAAGGCAGTTGATCTGCTGCGAAGCGGTTGGAGCATGGTGATTTATCCCGAGGGTGGAAGATCACCCGACGGGTGGGGACAAGAGTTCCGGCCGGGAGCTGCATTCCTTGCGAAACAAGCTGGAGTTCCTGTCGTACCTGTACATATCCGAGGAACGTTCGACATTTTACGAAAAGGACGTAACTGGCCGAAGAGGTCTAAAGCCACAGTCAACTTCGGGCGGCCACTGCAATTCGCGGAAGAAGACAACAACAGGCGATTCACGAGGAAACTTCAAGCAGCGGTCGAGTCCCTCGCTGACGAAACTGCGACGGGCAACTGGTTCGCCGCGCGACAACGTTCACACTCAGAAGAAAGCCCTGGGATCCAAGGACCCGACGGTGCTCCATGGCGTCGCCGTTGGGCATTAAGCGACAAAGACGATAAACGCAACGACGGCGAACGTCGCTGGCCCTACGTCTAAAGTCGAACCGCTAGTGGCGAAGTACGCTAAAAGGCGTATCTTCTTTAGAGCGCCCACCAGCACGGATACCGAAGAGGGAACTTAAATGCCAGTAGCCGCGAGCACCCCCATAGAGCTGATCGCAAACGTTTACGCCAACCTCGCTGACAGCACAGCGATGGGACGCGAGAAGTTGGGGCGATCACTCACATTGGCGGAAAAGGTTCTTATCAACCACCTCGCATCGGAAGATCAACAACTAGACCGGGGCGCCAGCTACGTCGATCTGAATCCCGACCGGGTAGCGATGCAAGATGCCACCGCACAGATGGCTTGGCTTCAATTTATGACCGCTGGCCTACCCGAAGTAGCAGTGCCCACGACCACTCATTGCGATCACCTCATCCAAGCAAGAGAAGATGGGAAAACTGATCTTCTAGCTGCAAACGACAGTAATGAAGAGGTTTACGATTTCCTTGAAAGCGTCTGTGCGAAATACGGAGCCGGATTCTGGATGCCGGGGAGCGGCATAATCCACCAGGTCGTGCTCGAACAATACGCTTTCCCCGGTGGAATGATGATCGGCACTGACAGCCACACTCCTAACGCCGGTGGACTCGGAATGATCGCTGTTGGGGTCGGAGGAGCCGACGCGGTCGATGTCATGACGGGGTTCGCATGGAATGTTCGGTGGCCGAAGGCAATCGGAGTTCATCTGACAGGAGAACTCTCTGGCTGGAGCGCTCCCAAAGACATCATCTTGAAAGTCGCCGAAATCTTGACCGTCAAAGGTGGGACCGGAGCAATCGTCGAATATTTTGGTCCTGGGGCGGAGTCGTTGAGTTGCACTGGGAAAGCGACGATTTGCAACATGGGGGCAGAGATCGGCGCTACGACTTCACTCTTTGGTTACGACGAGGCTATGAGCCGTTATCTGAAGTCGACAGGACGCGAAGATGTCGCCGATTTAGCCAATGAAGTAGCCGAACACCTTCGAGCAGACGACGAAGTAATTCAAAATCCTGCGGCTTATTACGACGAGGTAATCGAAATCGACTTGTCGACACTGCGTCCTCATATCAACGGGCCTCATACACCTGATCTAGCTAGGGAAGTGAGCGCCTTGGGTGAAGAAGCCAAAGCTAACGGCTGGCCTTCAACTATTAGCGCTGCGCTCATTGGTTCTTGCACTAACTCGAGCTACGAAGACATCACCAGAGCGGCCAGCATCGCTCGCGAGGCAGCAGCTAATGGACTGACCGCAAAATCCAAGCTCCTCATCACACCGGGCTCAGAACAAGTTAGGGCGACCATCGAACGCGACGGCCTCTTAGCCGATTTCGAAGCTTTAGGGGCGACCGTTCTGGCAAATGCCTGTGGACCATGCATAGGCCAATGGGATAGAAGCGCCGAGGAGGGCCATACCGCCGGCGAAGCTAATGTCATCGTCACCTCCTATAACCGCAATTTCCCTAAGAGAAACGACGGTGATGCAGCGACACTTGCTTTCGTCACTTCACCCGAAACTGTCATGGCGTTGGCTCTTGCTGGAAGGATCGACTTCGATCCCCTGACTCAAACTTTGACCAATGATGAGGGAGACGAGGTGGCTCTGTCTGTTCCGGTTGGTATCGAATTGCCTCCACAAGGCTTCGACCCCGGGCAAAACACTTTTGTTGCACCACCCGCGCAGGGATCCGACATCGAAGTGAGGGTCGCCCCTACCTCTGACCGGCTTCAGTTGCTGGAGCCCTTTGAAGCCTGGGACGGTAATGACTATGAGGCTCTTCCTATCCTCGTCAAGGCCCAGGGTAAGTTCACTACTGACCATATTTCTATGGCTGGTCCGTGGTTGAAATATCGCGGTCATCTCGAAAATATTTCGGGAAATCTTTATCTAGGAGCGGTGAATGCTTTCGATGGTTATGAAGTGGGCCACGGAAAAAACCAGCTGACGGGCGAAACGCAGACCTTTCCAGAAATAGCTCGCGAATACCATGAAGCCAGTCAGGGGTGGGTAGTCATTGGTGACGAAAATATGGGTGAGGGCTCGAGCCGTGAACATGCTGCTATGGAGCCACGATTCCGCGGCGGGCTTGTAGCAATCGCGCGTTCATTCGCGCGGATCCATGAAACAAACCTGAAGAAGCAGGGAATGCTTCCTCTGACGTTTGCTGATCCTGTCGACTATGAACAAATTGGTGAGGACGACCGCATCGCAGTACTTTCTTTGAATCAACTGTCGCCCGGCCAACAGGTCCAGGTCGAAGTCACAACTCCCGAAGGCCAAACCTGGTCGTTCTCAACCAACCATACCTTTAGCAGCGAACAGATCGAATGGTTCAAGGCTGGATCTGCCTTAAATATCATCAAGGCATCTATCTAAATTGAGCGCACTAGTTAGTTGACGAAGTACTCAAACTTCTGCTCTGAATGAGGAAACCGGCCCGGGGGGCGGGCCGGTTTCAAGAGCCGTTAGGGGGAAGGGGTATCCGCCTCGGCCGACCGCCTAGGTGGGGGGCACCTTTTGGGGCGATCATTTTGTCGAGCGACTTGGGGGAAGTCGTTGATCTCGACGAATTTCACCTTAGTTACCCATCGGTCATTCATCAAGCCGAACTTATAGATACTTTTGATCTAAAAAATAGATAGCTACGGCTATTCGGGTAGCCTGAATTCATGGAACTCAAACAGCTGGATGCTCTTGCCGCGGTAGCCGAACACGGCCGGTTTTCGGCCGCCGCTCGCGCGCTAGACACCGTCCAATCAAACATTTCGACTCACATAGCGCGCCTCGAAGATGACCTTGGGGCAATCCTGGTTGATAGAAGCGCTGGCGAACTAACCCCCGAAGGTCAAGCCGTACTGACACGTGCTCGACGGATAAATACAGAACTCGCCGCTCTTCGTGATGATGTCACATCCATGACGTCAAGAGTTAGTGGCCAGGTACGGATCGGGATCATCGGCACCACCGGGCGTTGGCTGTTGCCACCTTTATTGGATGAACTCAGCCGTAGTTTTCCAGACGTCGTGACCACCGTTATAGATTCGACCACGACCGCTCTGATTCCACTCCTCGAACACGGCGACCTGGACTTAACCGTTATCAACACGCCACTTCAACACGATGAATTATTCACTACCCCCCTATTTGAAGAGCAACTAGTCGTAATAGCACCAGAAGGACATCCCCTCGCCGTTGATGGAGATAGACCAATCCACATCGGCGAACTCGCAACACATGACCTGTTGCTTAGCCCTCCAGGTTCAAACCTTCGAGTGTTAATTGATGCCAAGGCCAGGCAGGAAAATGTCGTACTCCGCACCATTGCTGAGCTTGATGGCATCAGACTCGCTGCAACCTTGGCGTTTCAAGGTTATGCGCCGGCCATCGTTCCGGTAACAGCCATACCATCATGGATCGGTCGAGGCGGGTGGGCGGTGCTCACCCTTCAAGATATGCCCCGACGCCGTGTCGGATTAGCTATTCGTCGACGAGGAATGTTGTCCGCCCCGGCTTCGGCAACGAGAGATGTCCTCAGACGCGTGGTTCGAGATCAAGCGCCGAAGATCGAAGGTTTGACCGCTGTTTAAGACCGTTTAGACCTACCAGCACTACTAGTGCACCTAACTCGCCTACGCTCAATCATGTGACGACTCCCAGCACGCTGCAGATACGTCAAGGCACCCCGGCCCACGCCGTCGCTGGAGTACACGACCTTGATGGTCGCTCGGTCATGCTCATCAGAGCCGAAGACCCCGAGCATCGAGGAGCACTCACCCCAGAAGATGGCGACACACTTACCGCCGCCGCGACTCTGGCCTTGGAGAAACATCTCCCGATCGTGCTATTGCTCGCTTCATCAGGTGCAGACGCGAACCATGGCGTCGCCGCTCTTGATGGATGGGGGCGAGCTGCGCGAGTACTTGCAAAGGCATCCGGTGTAGTCCCGATCCTGGCAGGAGTAACAGGACCGGCAGTTTCAGGAACCGCTCTGCTTATAGGACTCGCCGACATAGTAGTGATGGCAGATGATGCCTACGCTTTCGTGAGCGGACCGGTTCCGGTACAACAAATGACCGGAGTGCACGTCGACGTTGAAGAATTAGGCGGAGCTGCTGTCCATTATCGAGACACCGGGGCGGCGAGCATTGTTGTTTCACACGACGATGTGCTTGCGACAATCAGCGACATTCTCCGCTTCTTACCTGACCACAATCGGAACGAAGCACCGTTCCTCGAGACTGCAGACCCTGTTGACAGAAAAACTCCAGAAGCTGGAGACCTTCTCCCTGATACAGCCACAGGTTCTTATGACGTTCGAGACGTAATCGGTTTAATCGTTGATGACAGTGATTTTCTGGAACTGCGCGCCGGCTGGGCGCAAAATCTCGTTACGGGGTTAGCAAGCATGGGGGGCAGACCTGTCGGAATCGTTGCCAATCAACCAATGGCAATCGCCGGAACCCTGGACATACCAGCTTCACAAAAAGGGGCGCGTTTCGTTTCCATGTGTGACGCATTCAATTTGCCAATAATCACCTTGGTTGATACCCCCGGGTTCTACCCCGGCAAGGACCTCGAGTGGCGAGGCATGATTAGACATGGCGCACAGATGGCCTTCGCTTACGCGAGAGCAACAGTTCCGCGAATCTCATTGGTACTGAGAAAGTCATATGGCGGAGCCTTCATCGTTATGGACTCAAAAACGATGGGCAATGACGCATACCTTGCCTGGCCCACCGCAGAAATCGCTGTAATGGGAGCAACCCAGGCCGCTCAAATTCTGCAACGTGGCGAATCCGAGGAGACAATCGCTACCTGGGTAGACGAATACGAAGAGACTTACTTGAACCCCTATGTTGGCGCAGAACGAGGATTCGTTGACGCCGTAATTGACCCAGCTGACACACGAAAAGAACTGGTTGACCTCGTTGATCTCTTCAGCTCAAAACGAGAACAATTGCCACGACGAAGGCACGATAATTCGCCACTTTGATCCGCTTGATGCAACCTCAGGCACACGATCTAGGTAATTCTCAGTAAACATCACAAAAAACTGAGCCACTGAAAGAGGCGAAAGCCTCCAACTTGAGGTACGGTCCCAGCGGGGATTATCAAGCTGTGCAACGGCGCACCTGAGTGCTTGACCCCCTTTGTGGACATATAAGACGTACAGAATGTAGAGGAATAATCGTGTCCGAAGAGTCCTTCACGATCACAGACAACCGCAGCGGAGAAACAGTCACAGTGCCAATTGTGGATGGCACAATCTCCTCGGCCGCTCTTCGCGAGCTTGACAAAGGAATGTGGTTTTATGACCCGGCCTACATGTCTACCGCCAACTGCAACAGCCAGATCACTTACATTGACGGTGGAAACGGCATCCTCCGCTATCGGGGGTATCCAATAGAGCAACTCGCCGAACACTCAAACTTTCTGGAAGTTTGCTACTTACTGCTGAATGGTGAACTTCCAACAGAAGATCAGTCTGAGGAATGGGTCCACCACATCACCATGCACACCTATGTGCATGAAAACATCGCTCGATTCATGCAAGGTTTCCGTTACGACGCCCACCCAATGGGGACCCTTGTTTCGACAGTAGCGGCCTTGTCTACTTTCTATCCTGAGGCCAAAAACATAGACGATCCGCATAATCGTTTAATACAGACCCACCGCCTTATAGCCAAAATGCCGACGATGGCGGCCTTCGCCTATAAGAACCGGTTGGGCCTTCCCTATGAGTACCCCGTCAACCATCTCGGCTACACGGGCAACTTTCTTCGAATGATGTGGAACGTTGCGGACCCCAATTATGAGCCAGATCCGGTTCTTACACGCGCTTTAGACATACTCCTGATTCTTCACGCTGACCATGAACAAAATTGTTCGACCACGACGATGCGGACCGTGGGTTCCAGCAACGCTGATCCCTACTCGGCCGTTGCCGCAGCAACGTGTGGTCTCTACGGACCTCTACACGGTGGAGCCAATGAGGCTGTGATCCACATGCTCCATGAAATCGGAAGTCTCGACAATGTCGCTGGCTACGTAGAAAAGGTGAAATCCGGGGAGACTCTTCTTCAGGGCTTCGGACACCGGGTGTACAAGAGCTACGACCCGAGAGCCACCATCATCAAAAAAACTGCCGACCAAGTTTTCGCAGTCACTGGAATGAACCCTCTCTTAGACATCGCGATGAAGTTAGAGGAAGTGGCTTTGAACGACCCCTACTTCATTGATCGAAACCTGTACCCCAATGTCGACTTTTATTCCGGGTTGATCTATGAGGCAATGGGTTTCCCTATGGACATGTTCACAGTGTTGTTCGCCATTGGCCGAACACCGGGCTGGCTTGCTCACTGGCAGGAAATGCTTGACGATCCAGAGCAGAAGATTTATCGCCCCAGACAGATGTACACAGGACCTGGTGAGCGGGACTACGTAGCGATTTCAAACCGCTAATTCGTTTGAAGAATTAGCTCAGATATCAATCAGTATCTTCCCAATATTTGCGTTTGTATCCATGTACACGTGAGCTTCCGATATTTCATCTATCGAGAATCTCGAATCGATAACGGGTTTTAGGCTCCCATCATCGAACCGTGGTAACAGCTCTGCCACAAAACGTTGATTGGCTTCAATCTTTTGTTCAATCGGCCTTGAACGCAGCACAGTTCCTATCAAAGAAGCTCTCTTGGGCAACAAAGCGCCCAGCGCAAATGAAGCCATCGGTCCACCCATAACACCAACTTGGACTATCCGACCCTGAACCTTGACACACTGGAGGTTCTTGGCCAGATAATCGCCGCCAACGACATCGAGAACAACGTCGACTCCTACACCCTCAGTCCAGCCTTCAATAGCCTCCGCGAAATCTTGCTGGGAGTAATCAACCACTAAATCCGCCCCTAGGTCGCGGCAGGCGGCGACCTTGCTCGACGAACACGTCACCGCTATTTGCGCTCCGAGAGCCTTTGCAATTTGTATCGCCGCAGTACCCACACCAGATGCCCCCGCATGGACCAATGCTCGGCCACCCGAACTGAGAGTTCCTTGCGTGACAAGCGCATCGTGAGCGGTCATAAAGACCTCGGGGATCGCCGCTGCGTCAGCAACGCTAATGCCGTGGGGAACAGCCTGAAGCATTCGTTCATGGGTAACCACCATCTCAGCCATTGCGCCGCCGGAGACTATGCCCATCACTGCATCGCCGACCGACCAGTTTGAGACTTCCGAACCAACACTCACAATCTCCCCCGAATATTCCAAACCTGGTATCTCATGCTCGGGCTTGGGGCCTGGTGCCGGGTATTGACCAGCCCTTTGAAGTAAGTCAGCTCGGTTCATCGCAGACGCGGTGACACCGACCACCACCTGGTCGGGTCCCGGGCTGGGCTCCGGTACCTCTTGGACTTCCAGAACGTCCTCATTGCCGTATTCGGTTATCACCACTGCTCGCATTCGGGCGAGGTTAGCGGTAATCGACCAACCAAAATCGCTCGAAGCCAAGGGTCTTAGCTACGCTCGGAACTCAATGGACTACACATGGCCACAAGAATTTGATGACCTAGCAGCTGAAGCTCGCCAATGGGTCACTGAAGCAACATCTGATTTGTTCAACACCGATGATGGGTGGCTAGTTGGTTACAGCGATGAATTCACCCTAAGGCTGGCTGAAAAAGGTTGGATCGGCATGACCTGGCCGATCGACAAAGGTGGCGACGGACGTCCTGAAATTGAAAGATTCGTGGTAACAGAGCAGCTGCTGCTAGGGCGCGCCCCCATGGCCGGGTCATTCTTCCCAGACAGACAAATCGGTCCAGTACTACTCGCCTACGGGACTCCTGAACAACAGGAACGATTCTTGCCGGCGATGCGGCAAGGCAAATCCAAATGGTGCATAGGTATGTCTGAGCCTGACGCTGGATCAAACGTGGCCGGTATTAGCACCAAAGCAACCAAAGACGGCTCGAACTGGGTCGTCAATGGTCAAAAGATTTGGACGAGTGGCGCCCAATCCGCTGACTGGTGTTATTTGATATGCCGCACGGACCTTGAGGCTCCACCGCACAAAGGCATGAGTGAATTCATTGTCGACATGAAATCACCGGGTATCGACATAAAACCCATCAAAGACGCTTCCGGCGACTCTCATTTCAACGAAGTGTTCTTCAACGATGTGCTGGTACCTGGAGAAAATCTTGTCGGCGAACTCAACAACAGCTTTGGTCAAACGATGCGCCAACTCGAACACGAACGCGGTGGCATTGACCGCCTTGCCTCAAATCAACGTTTATACCTAGACACTAAAGAATTAGCAGACACGACAAGTCCTCTAGTTCGACAAGAAATGGCTCACATAGAAACCGGGTACAAGATTGGGCGCCACATGGTGCTTCGTAACGTATTGAGACAGAATCCGTTTGCTCAATACTCAGCTGTTACAAAAACTTGGTGCACAGAGTTCGAACAGAGGGTGGCTAACTTCGTCGGTTACGTCGCTGGTGCAGAGTCGATGTTGAGTAACAGAGTGTCGCGGAACCTCATATATGCACCTGCATACACAATCATGGGTGGCACCACCCAGATCCTTAGAAACATCATCGGAGAAAGAATTCTCGGTTTACCCAGAGAGCCACGTCCACAATCATGAACCGAGACGATGCCGTACTCCCGTTAACAGGGGCGATGAACTGCCGCGACCTCGGTGGCTATCCAACTCGTGAAGGTCGACGCATTCGAACAAACGCTATCTTTCGATCGGATCGCCTTAGCGACCTCACCGAAGACGACCAAGAGGAATTAACTAGCTACGGCATACGCACCGTGGTGGATTTTCGCACTTCTGCAGAAGCACAGCGCGACGTGTCGCGTCTGTGGGCCACCGTTACGACCCACGCCCCACTCCCAATCGGCGACGAAATCGCTCAGCAGACGGAGTTCGTCGACAGAATCCGTTCAGGAGAAATCACTTCTGTAACTGTGGCTGAGGTAGCCGATAGTTACATCGAAATGCTTTCAGATGCTGGACATCAATTCGTTAGCTTTCTTGAGATAGCAGCCGACGTTGACTGCTGGCCATTGTTGTTTCACTGCACCGCTGGCAAAGACCGGACAGGGATTGCCGCTGCATTGATACTCGAATTATGCGGTGTTGAACGAGACCTTGTGCTCGATGACTATGAGCTCACAAACGCGCTGAGATCTGAACGTCGAATCGAATACCTCCGACCGAGCCTGGAGGAAGCGGGAGCCGACATCGACGCGATTCGGCCCGCTCTCTCAGCTCCGCGACCAGCGATGGAGCGAACCTTGGCCTACCTCGACAGCACCCATGGTGGCGTTGAACGATTGTTAATTGAACAGTTGGGAATGCATTCAGACACCATCGCTGCTCTTCGGCTCAACTTGTTGGTGTGATGGCCTACTACTAGCAGTTCGTAACCGACTGTTAATTCCGCGTCGATGCTCCTGCCAGAAACCCGAATTTCAGATCGCTTCGAATCGCCAGCCATTTTCTTCAGCTATCAGCGTCCCCGCAGTCCTTCCAGCAAAGTGAGTGCCGATCACGAGCCGCCCGTCACTCCAACGCTTGTAGGCCTCATATCGTGTAGCTGTCGACATGTCTTGGCGCCAGTCTGCCGATGAAGCCAAATCTGGTTTGGCGAATTGGACGGGATGATGAGTCATGTCCCCAGTAATTAGCGCTGATTCGTTTTCAGAATTAATAGTCACGCTGACATGACCCGGAGTGTGACCTGCGGTGGGCTCAAGCCCAATTTCGCTAGTGATTTCGTGGTCAGTATCAATAATCGTTGCCAACTCTGCATCAAGTATTGGTTGTACCGAGTCTTCAAATACAGGTCCATAGTGCTGAGGTTCGCTGGCCCAATGTTCAAGTTCAGTTTTCAAGAAGAGATAATTAGCGTTAGGGAAAGTTGGTACCCAACTGCCATCGACCAACGTGGTATTCCAGCCGACATGATCGACGTGGAGATGGGTACTGATGACAACATCGATATCTTCAGGCTTGAAGCCGCACCTTCCAAGCTCACCAATGAAGTCGGTTTGGAGGTTGTCAAATGGGGTTGCACCTGGCCGTTGCTTATCATTTCCGCAACATGTATCAACGATGATGGTCAAGCCTTCCGATTCAACGACTAGTGCGTGAATGGAGAGTTTCATTCTCCCTTCTTCGGTAACGAAGTCGGGTCTCAGCCACTCATAGTCATCTACGACTTCATCGGCACCGGGAAGCAACGCAGAAAAAGGCCAGTGCTTTTCCATCTCCAACACCTTGGTAATTTCGACATTCCCAATGTTCCATGTAGCCATAGCTTCCCCACTCTTGACTTGAGACCGCCTACAGTCTGATGATTCCATGAATCAGACTAGGGGTCTGCGGATAGGCCGTGCGATCGTGAAGCGAGAGGAATACTTGGTGAACGACGAAGAAAACCGCTTCGAAGAGGCAGCTATAGAAGCTGAGTTTGATACCGGTTACCGAGAAGAAACTCGCGAAGAGGCTCGACGGGGTGCGATCACCCGCCTATTCCGGATGACTTCTGGCGTATTCGTGACGATTCTCGGCGTGATCTTGATGCCTCTACCTGGACCAGGACTCCTAGTCGTTGCCGTCGGGCTAGGGATCCTCAGCAGAGACGTGGCCTGGGCTGATCGACTACTTCAAATAGTGCGACGTCGACTACCAAGCGACAGCGACGGACGTCTCCCTAGGTCAAGCATCGTGACGATGGTCGTTTTAGCGTTAGCCGGCATCGCGTTTTCGGCTTGGGTGACGTTTCTCCGCTAATTACTCAAAGCTTCTATACGAACTTTGATTCCATTCACTTGATCGAAACTGGAGTCGACACCTCTGAAAAGAAGTCATTGCCTTTGTCGTCGACGACGACGAACGCTGGAAAATTTTCGACCTCAATCTTCCAAATCGCTTCCATACCCAACTCGGGATACTCAAGAACTTCGACTTTGCGTATCGAATCCTTAGCAAGTCGAGCCGCTGGCCCTCCAATCGAGCCAAGATAAAAACCGCCGTGGGTCTTACACGCGTCAGTAACTTGCTGAGATCTATTCCCTTTCGCAAGCATCACCATGCTTCCACCGGCAGCTTGGAAGGGTTCAACATAGCTATCCATTCGTCCAGCAGTAGTGGGGCCAAAAGATCCTGAGGCATACCCCTCAGGCGTCTTTGCAGGGCCCGCGTAATAGACCGGAAATTCCCTCATGTAGTCAGGCATCTCCTCACCAGCGTCAAGTCGCTCTTGAATTTTTGCGTGCGCAATATCTCGAGCCACGACCAAGGTTCCGGTTAAAGAAAGTCGTGTTTTCACCGGATATTTCGAAAGTTCTTGACGAATCTCACTCATGGGGCGATTCAAATCAACAGAAACCACTTCATCAGATAGCTCCGAATCCGCCGCCTCTGGAAGATACTTAGCTGGATCTTCTTCCAGTTGTTCTAGGAAAATTCCGTCCGAAGAAATTTTCGCAAATGCCTGCCGGTCAGCAGAACAGGAAACTGCGATCGCGACCGGACAACTCGCCCCGTGCCTCGGTAATCTCACAACACGAACGTCGTGACAAAAATACTTACCGCCAAATTGCGCGCCAATACCAAACTGTTGGGTTAGCTCAAGGATTCGTTGCTCCCACTCAAGATCACGGAAGCCGTGCCCAGCGTCGCTTCCAACGACTGGGAGCGATTCAAGATATTTGGCTGAGGCATACTTAGCAGTCTTCAACGCATGCTCAGCAGAAGTTCCTCCAATGACAACAGCGAGATGATACGGAGGGCAGGCCGCAGTACCTAAAGTTCGGAGCTTCTCATCAAGGAACGCACTCAAGCTCGTTGGGTTGAGAAGGGCTTTAGTTTCTTGAAACAAAAAACTTTTGTTAGCCGAACCACCGCCTTTCGCCATGAACACCAGCTTGTAGGTGTCCCCCGGGCCTGAATAAATATCAATCTGTGCCGGCAAATTATTGCCGGTGTTTTTCTCTTCAAACATTGTCAAGGGAGCGAGCTGGGAATAGCGCAGATTAGAAGTCTGATAGGTGTCATAGACCCCTTGGCTGATCGCTTCACCATCATCAGCATCTGTAATAACTCGTTCGCCCTTAGTTCCCCAGATGATTGCGGTTCCAGTGTCTTGACAACTCGGCAACACGCCACCGGCTGCGATATTGGCGTTCTTGAGTAGTTCAATTGCCACAAATCTGTCGTTATCCGATGCTTCGCTGTCGTCAAGAATCGCCGACAACTGGGAAAGGTGTTCCGCCCGGAACAAATGAGCTATGTCGCGCATCGCCTCCGCTGTTAGCAGACGTAACCCCTCAGGTTCGACCTTCAAAAAACTCATCCCGCCAGCTTCAAAGGTTGAAACGTAGTCGTCTGTGATCTTTCGGTAAGCGATTTCGCTTTCGCCGCTGGGAAGCAGGTCACTATAAAGAAAGTCCGGCACGCTATCAAAGCTACTGGCTTTCATTGGGCACGAACGAGACACTTTGGGTGATGTTCGGATTCGTTAACGACTTTGTTCACTTTTCTAGCGTCGGGCCGTACCGATTAGCTTCAATCTGGCCTTTCTGACACATGAAAAAGATGATGAGAAAAACGAGCGGCGTCGGAACTATCCCAAGCGGTAGCCACCAGCCACTTCGGCCTATGTCGTGAAGACGTCGAACCGTTATCGACAAGTTCGGAACGAGGACCGCTATCGCATACAAAATGCTGAGACTTCCCAACGGTGAACCTAAATTACCGAGGATCCAAAAGATCGCCCCAAGCAGCAAGTTCGCGGCGGCAAACCACCAATATTCAGACCTGCTGGCCCGACCATGGAAGTGCGCGTACTTAAGTAAGCCACCGATGTAATTCTCAACTAGGCGCATAGACGGACCGTACAGCAATACTGATGGTGAGGCATTCCAACCTCCAAGCGTGCTGTACTAGGAGTCACCACGCAAAAGAAAGAACTGGCGTCAGGGGGCATGGTGGATACGAAACTTCCGTTAGTTCAGGTTCCAATTGTTGACTACGGAGCCGATGAGAGTGACATGGTCGCTTACCGAGAACGCGGTACGGCTCGCGCCCTTGAATTAGATAATCGAGGGCCAATCCGGTTCGGAGTTGACGGACGTTTACATCCTGAAATTATGGACTCGTACAGTCGAAACGGCTTTTATGTCTTCACTGACGTTCTAGAACAGCAAGAACTCAAAGAAATCGAAGCTGACGTTGCGGCGATGCTCGAAAGATCACCCGTCAGTAAAGACGCAGAGGTCGACAAAAACGGCAATCCGGCTTTAGGCGCAGGTCTTAAAGCTAGAAACATCAGTTGGGTTCGCCCTCTTTCAGACCCTCTCGGCGGAACCGATGCTTCCTACGGTCGTCATGAAGCAAAAATGAATGAACCTGCTCCGCCCGCCGAGGCGCCAGATCATGTTGTTCAATTATTTTTAGGTTCACTTCAGTTTTCTGACGCATGTCTGCGCCTTTACGGACACCCTGAACTACTTAAAGTTGCTGAAGCCGTCAACGGGCCCGATTTCACACCCTTTAACGAAGCTGTGTGGGTCAAACAGCCGGGCCTAGGTGGTTCCGTCGCCTGGCATCAAGATGGTTGGACCCATTGGGATAGCCCTGAACTAGACGACCACACTCACGGATTCAATTTCATGGCCCAGCTATACGGTTGCGATGCGACGAACGGTCTCTGGGTGGTCCCAGCCTCAAACCGTATGGGCAAAGTCAACATAAAGAAAATGGTCGAGGAGGCTGGTTCAGATCGACTCCCTCAAGCTGTGCCTATGATCTGCGATCCGGGAGATGTAGCCATGACAAGTCGCCAGGCGATTCATGGCTCTTTCGCCAACACCAGCTCAAAAGTCCGGGTGACCATTAACTTCGGATTTCATCGCCGATCCTCGGTTCTCGGCATACGAAGTGGGGGCGTACATAATCCCATCTCTGAGTACGACGAGGAATACATCTTTGAACGCTCAAAGGCCATCGCCTGGGGCATCGATGCTCGTTCGCAACATTTCCCTAACGAGGATCGCTATGTTTACGAACCGTTCAGAGGCCTCGAAGATCAATTCATTTGGAGCGACGAAACAAAATCTCATCTGCGCGATTACAACTTGCGGGACATAGGGATCTGATATGAGCGTGCTCACATACCAGCTCGACGGACACGTCGGACTGTTGACCCTGAACCGTCCTGATTCTCGGAATTCACTTAACCCAGAACTCATAGTGAGGCTCACCCAAATCTGGGAACAGATCAAAGAGGACCCGAATGTTCGGGTTGTGGTGCTTACAGGAGCGGGTGATTCGACTTTTTGTTCTGGTTTCGATCTGGGTACCACGATCCCACTCATCACAGGAACCCGAGAGCCAGCAGACGAATTTGAGGAGGCAATAAACGCCGATAGAGATCTGTTACGCAGAGCAACTCTCGTCGGCCACGACATCGGCAAACCGATCATTGCGGCAGTCAACGGACACGCTATTGCCGGCGGTATGGAGCTATTGCTCGCTTGTGACCTTCGGGTGGTCGCTCAGGGAGTGAAGCTGGGTCTGTCTGAAGTTGCCTTAGGACTCATTCCGGGCATGGGCGGCACTGCCCTACTTCGTCGACACCTACCGAGTGCCTTGGCAATGGAAATGTTGCTTTGTGCAAAACCCATCATTAGTGACGATCTAGCCGAATCAGGATTATTCAACCGCCTAGT
This sequence comes from Acidimicrobiales bacterium, assembly GCA_004214275.1. GTDB lineage: Bacteria > Actinomycetota > Acidimicrobiia > Acidimicrobiales > Poriferisodalaceae > MedAcidi-G3. Next base: position 24,957 of record SGYJ01000013.1, read on the forward strand.
TCCAGCATCGGAGACTTTGGCTACCGCGTTAGATATTGCTCAAACTGTGGCGTCAAATGCTCCATTGGCTGTCCAAGCAGCTCGGCAGGTGGTTCGAAAGTCCGCGGACCTAGAGGAGTCAAAAGCTCTACTTCTCGAAACTGAGGCCGGAGAGGCGTTGACCCAAACAGAAGACGCTACCGAAGGACCACTCGCCTTTATGGAGAAACGGCAACCTAAGTTCCACGGCCGCTAATTTTCAGCAGGTCAAGCAACCACACCAATTGGTGAGCTCCAAATCATGGCTGTCCACTAGCCATCTGGGCTCAAAACCCCCCTTTTAGCTGATCTCCGGCAACTCGAGAATGTGAGCTTCCTCCACACAGGTCTTTCGGTACCCAAACATCTCCTTCGCACCGTCTGCATTAGGTAGGTCGAGAAACGCTTTATGACTCGGATACCACACAGCTAGCAATTCGTGAAAGCCTTCAAGGTTGCCGACAACGGACCCCTGCACCTCCGCTCGCCATAGAACAGAACCGCCGATAGCTTCGACGGAGTGAGTTATGGCCTCCATATATGAGAGGTAGCTTTGCCCGACAGGGAAATTAACTTCGGGCCGATACCTGTTGATGTTCAACATCACTAACGGTTTACCCTCAGACATTTCAGCCAACTTATTTAGTCTCGCCATCTGTTGTTTCGTCGAGGTGTTGTTGCGATCCATGGCAGCACGCTACTTCGAACAAGTCAGTTGTGAGAACGACAGCGCCTACGCTTTAGGGATATCTATTTAGGGGAAAGGCAGTGTGTGATGACACCTTTGGAATACTTTGACGCTTCTTTCCACGATGATGCATGGCGCCTGCAATTACCCACCGACATTCACGGTGCCTTCGGGGGGGTTACTGGAGGCGCCTTGGCCGCCGCATCTATTGCATTGGGCCGAACAGTTGAATCTGGCCGGGTTGCCGCGGGCATCGATATTCATTTCCTCCGCGGTTTATCAACCACCCAAGCGACAGTCCAAGTCACAACCCTGTCGTCTGGTCGAAGCCTGACAATTCTTCGAGTCGAATTCATCGATGCGTCCGGAAAACCGACAACTGAAGCACGCGTTGCCTTCGCCGCCCCCGAAACCCTGCGAACTGACATAGAAGCAACTAACCACGACGGCGGGCTTTTAGGGCCCCCGCCATCAGACTTGTCGGCTAACGCTAAACCCTGGCGAAAACCAGAGGGCGTCGAAGTTCCTATCATCGACACTGCCCACCCAAGGGCTGCTCGCGTCGGTACCTCAATTGCAACCCTCGTCACGATTCCGTGGGACGCAACTCACGACGGTAGCGAAGGCTCTTGTCTCGCAGCTGACCTTTCAGTCGGCCCTCCTGTTGACGCCGCTATCCCTAAGGGCAACTGGGTTCCACACCCCAACCCTGATTTATCACTTCGATTTTGCGGACCTGTCACTGATGACAATCTCGTTGCTGTCGCGATATGCCGCGAAATTTCTGGCGGCCTTGCATCTGTTGAAACGGAAGTCTGGCAAGAGCAGTCCCTAGTGGCCAAAGGAATCTCAACAAGTCTGTTGTTAGCTAAATCCTGAAGGTCGACTACTCAGCCAATCATCCGACACCTGAATGCCTTAGGATCGTGCCTGGAGTGTCGTGGAAGCCTCAGAGGAGGGCCAGCTATGAAATTCGGGATGTTGTACGAGTTGCAACTACCAAAACCTTGGGACGAAGAAGCAGAGTTACGTCTCATTGAGGAAGCAACGGAGCAAATCGTTTTAGCTGACAAGATTGGTATCGATCATGCTTGGGCAGTGGAGCATCATTTCCTTGAGGAATATTCCCACTGCTCTGCTTCGGATGTGTTTCTCGCGTCTCTAGCAGCAAAAACTGAGCGCATCCGAATTGGCTTAGGCATTCGACAAGTGATCCCGAACTACAACCATCCATCTCGAACCGCCGAAACAGTCGCCATGCTGGACCTGATTTCGAGAGGACGGGTTGAATTCGGTATCGGAGAGGGAGCAACTCGCCTAGAGCTTCGAGGCTACGAAATCAACGCCAAACGCAAGCGAGAACTGTCGCTAGAGGCCGCCGAGCAAGTTGCAAACATGATGGTGATGGAACCCTATCCAGGTTTCGAGGGCGAAGGTTTCTCAATGCCTTGCCGCAACGTTGTGCCCAAACCTATGCAAAAGCCTCATCCTCCTATGTGGATCGCATGCACGAACCGGTCCACTATCGAAGTCGCTGCACGAAATGGTTTAGGCGCACTCGCGTTTAGTTTCGTCGACCCCGACGAAGCAACAACCTGGGCAAACACTTACTACGACATCATCAAAAGCGAAGAATGCGTGCCGCTAGGGCACACCGTGAACGCCAACTTGGCGATGGTGGCTGGTTTCAGCCTCCACAAAGACGCTAATGAAGCAATGCGTCGCGGCATCGACGGCTTCCAGTTCTTCAGGTACGCAGTTAATGCCCTTGTCGCCAACGAAACGCGGCCGGGTCGCAGCAACCTATGGGGAGAGTACGAAGAGCTAAGAGGACCTGACTTACCCACTATCGGTGCCCCCGGTATCGGAACTCCTGAGGACTACACAGCTTTGGTGAAACAATTCGAATCAGCTGGTGTTGATCAGGTGATCTTCTTGCAGCAAGGCGGCAAGAATCGGCATCAAGACATTTGCGAAAGTCTCGAACTGTTTGGCGAAGAGGTTCTTCCCCATTTTGCTCCTCATAGGGATCAACGAGTCGCAGACAAGGACGCCGAACTAGCTCCCTTCATCGAAGCGGCGCTCGACAGAAAGCAGTGGATGGCCCCACTCGACGATGACGAAATCCCTATCGTCCCGCCATCTCAGGCACGAGAGTCGTTCTACGTAAAGTCGTAATAACTAGTCGGATTTCAGCATCCTCGCGACAAAACTGTTGATATCGGACCGAGCCTGTTTCGCAACCGCGGTTTGAGCTGCGAAACCATCAAACCCGTGCGGAGCGCCGGGGTAAACGTGAAGCTCAACAGGCACACCAGCATGATTGAGTCTTTTCGCATATTCGATGTCTTCGTCCGCGAATCCGTCGAGGCTTCCGGTCATGACGAAAGCGGGCGGCAGGTTACTTAGGTCCGGCTCCCTGGCTGGGGCAGCATGGCTGGGGACTGCATCGGTTCCGAACAATTCTCCAAGATAGGAACTCCACCCGAAATAATTTGATTCCGGGTCCCATATGGGGACCTGCCACCCAGCGGTTGTA
>SGYJ01000014.1 GCA_004214275.1 Acidimicrobiales bacterium
CAAGAGCAGAAAGAACCTCGTCGGTTGTCTTGGCAGCGCACCAATCCGACATCACTCCACAGATCTCATTTCGGTGGTTCCCCCGCCCTTCATCATTTTGGAACCTTGGATCGTCGGCCAACTCAGGTCTACCAACCAGCTTCGCCCAACGAGCGAACTGATAGTTACCGATAACCGAAACCAGAACTAAGCCGTCGCTAGTCACAAAAGTGTCCGAAGGAGCGGCCGTTTGCCCTTGGTTATGGGAAGCCTCACGATTTATCTGAAGCTGGTCCTGCTCTATGAGCGTCGCATTCGCGATGGTCATCGCAGTTTTCAGCAACGCTCCCTCCAACTCTTGACCTTCTCCAGTGAGGTCACGGTGCCGTAACGCGGCAAGAGTCGCCATGGCCAACAAAGACCCAGTGCAAAAATCTACGTACGGCGTGGAATTACGTGTCGGTTGTCCCTCAGGGCCAGTCATATGCATCGCACCAGACATAGCTTGAGCCAAGCCGTCGAAACCGACCCTGTCGCTAAAAGGTCCGCCTGACCCGAAACAAGTCACCGTTGACACGATGATGTCTTCCTTGAGTGATTTCAGCGACTCATAGTCAAGACCCATCTGCCTTCGAGTTTCAGGAGGAAGATTGGCGACCACCACGTCGGCGGTTGCTACAAGGGCGTTCATTATTTCTCGCCCTTCTGGTTTCATCGGATTTAGGGTCACACTTTTTTTGTTGCGACCCACCTGCAAAAACAAAGCGCCTTGGCCGTCGGGAGTCACTGGTGTCGTCCAACGATCCTCCCCGCCATCGATCCTCTCAATCCGGATTACATCAGCACCAAGATCTCCCAAAATCGTCGCAGCGAACGGCCCGGCAATAAACCGCCCGAAATCCAAAACCCGAATCCCATCCAAAACGCCAGACATCACAATCCCCAGACCGTCCCCAATGCCGTTTCCAACCGAAACGGAAGAACTTTCCCAAGAACATAGTTAGCTTTTTAGCGTCATGACTTTTGCTAACAACATCTCAATAGGGGCCGCTAAGGGATATCGGTCCTATTTCAAATGCCGTCCGACCCACAGTCGGGCCTATGTTGGGGACACACGATCAGTTGTTGACCGCAGCGATTGGGGAAAAGTTGCTCAGTTCATTTGACGATTTTTATATCCACCAAACATCACACCCGGTAGCGATCCCAGCAACAGGTGATCGAAACGCATACGACCGATCTTTCTTTAACGGGTACACCGCAGACGGCAGCTTGTACTTCGGAGTGAGTTCTGCCCGCTACCCAAACCTCCACATACAAGACTGTGCCTTAACGGTTGTATGGGGTGACCAACAACACTCTTTTCATGGCTCGCGTCGAGCTCCGCAAGACCCAATTGATATGAGCACCGGGCCCTTTCGGATCGAAATCCGAGAACCAATGGGAAATATCCGCGTTGTTCTCGAGGACAATGAGACCGGAATCGGAGCTGACCTTGAATGGATTCCTCGCAGCGCACACTTTGCTGAAGATCATCAAACACTGACGCCGGAACAGATAGGCCGCTGGATGATTGCCACTCGGATGAACCAGTTCGGGTTTTGGCGCGGCGAACTTCGTCTTCCCGGCGAAACCATCACCGTTGACCCAACCCAGACATACGGAACCAAGGATCGTTCTTGGGGTATTCGACCGGTGGGAGACCCGGCACCTCCAGGAGCACCGCAACCTCCCAAAGGTCTCAAATTTTTCTGGGCCCCCCTCCACTGGCCAAGTCACGTCACCCATATAGGTGTTTTTGAAGGAGACCATGGCGAGATCTGGCATTGGGACGGTTTCCAACTGCCCGCCTACTCCCAAGTCGACCAGATACCAGGCATCGAAGATCCAGATATCAAGCGTTTCGCTTCGGTGAGCCACAACTTCAGATGGCTAGCCGGAACACGCCGAGTGTCGGGCGGTCAATTAACCGCACAACTCCCTGATGGGGATCCAATTGAAATAGAGATCCAACCAATACGTTCAATTCTCATGAAGGGAATGGGATACGGTCACCCCGAATGGGGTCACGGCCAGTGGAAAGGCGAATTAGCGATCTTTGGAGAATCCTGGGATCTCAACCAAATCGACCCACTGGCACCCGAAAACATTCATATACAAGAAGTTGTGCGAGTACATGACGGCGCTTCTGAAGGTGTGGGTGTGCTTGAACAACTTGTAGTTGGGCCATACCCCAAATACGGGTTCACAAAGTTTTTTGACGCGGCCACATGAAGCAATAGAACGACACGCACAATGCCTGTCGTGGAAGGATGAACCCATGGAACTGTATGACGCTATGCGAACCACATTCGCCGCTCGAGACTTCACTGATGACGAAATGCCAGACGAGACCCTTTATCGGATTCTCGACAACGCCCGCTTTGCCCCCAGTGGAGGCAACCGACAAGGCGGACGAGTAATTGTTGTAAAAGACCCAGCCACGAAGACAACTCTCGGTCGGCTATGCCTTCCGCAGTTGAGGGTGTATGGCGAACAACGACGAAGCGGAGAAAGCCCTTGGCAAAGTGTTCAACCAACAGGCATTGACGTTGACAAAGTCTGGAACGACGAATCCATTCCTGCTGTGATCCCCATGTTTGAAGATCTTTCACGCACGCCTACCGTGCTGGTCATCGCCGTTGATCTGAATGTTGTGGCGTCTCTGGACAAAGACCTCGACCGAGTCGGCATTATCAGTGGAGGTTCGATATATCCCATGGCATGGAACATCCTGCTTGGTGCTCGCAACGAAGGATTTGGCGGGACTCTGACCACGCTTATCGCTGCCCAGGAATCGAAAGCGCAAGAGTTGCTTGGCCTCGAACCCAACGTTGCTGTGGCGGCCCTTCTGACCATAGGAAAACCCAAGAAACAACTCACAAAGCTGTCTCGTAAGAAAGTTGAAGAGTTCACTACAGTCGACCGCGGCGACGGCCCAGCATTTACAGGCTAAACATCAAAGACGCTCTTAAGCTGGGACTGCCCGTCTCGAAATCTCGTCAAGATCACAAGAGGTTGGGAGGGTGCCAAATAGTGACCCGTGGTCGCCGCCCACCCGTGACATCAAGTAGGCCTCACTGACCGAAGGGTGGCCATACTCAACCATCAGAGTCGCAGCCCAAGTGATCGCAAGTTTTTCTACGAGTCGACGTGCCTCTGCTTCAGATAACGGGTTCGCGAACTCGGCTCGAAGAGCATCCAGATGTTCGTCAATGCCTGCATCTCGACCCCGAGACTGTTCTAACTCCTCAAGAAAAATTTCGACGCTCTCGGGGTTCCTAGACGCCGCCCTCCCGATATCGAGAGCGATCACATTTCCAGCACCCTCCCAAATGGCGTTCAAAGGTGCCTCACGATACAAACGAGGCATCATCGAATCTTCTACGTATCCATTACCACCAACACACTCCAGCGCCTCCCGGACAACAGGGTTTGATTGTTTGGTTAACCAATACTTGGCAACGGGCGTCGCTAAACGAGCAAAAGCTTGTTCCCTTTCATCGACTTCCATGCGTTCATGTGCTCCTGAAAGCCGGGTGATCATCAGCGTTGCTGCTTCAACCTCAATTTCTAAGTCGGCCAATACGTTTTGCATCAATGGCTTATCAATCAAAGTTGCACCAAACGCCTCGCGGTTAGCCACATGCCAACCCGCTTGGCTCACAGCTTGGCGCATCAAAGAAACACCCCAATTCGCGACATCTAACCGGGTGGCGTGCACCATCTCAATAATTGTTGGGATACCTCGCCCTTCCTCACCCACCATCCAGGCTGCGGTGCTGTCAAATTCCAATTCGGCTGATGCGTTGGAACGATTTCCCAGCTTGTCTTTAAGGCGCATGAAACGAAGCGAATTTCGGGTTCCGTCAGGCAACACTCGGGGGACCAAGAAACAAGACATCCCTTTAGGCGCATAAGCCAAAACTAAAAAGGCATCACACATAGGCGCTGAGGTGAACCATTTATGGCCCTCAAGCCGGTACTCACTTCCCGGACCACCCTCAGCCGAAGGCGTTGCGGTACTTGTGTTTGCCCTAACGTCGGAACCGCCTTGTCTCTCTGTCATACCCATACCCAAAAGCACCCCCGACTTCGTCGTCGGAGCTTTGAGCTGCTGGTCATAATTTCTGCTGATTGTCAGCGGTTCCCAGATTTCTGCCAGTTCAGGTTGATGCCGCAACGCCATAAGTGCGCCGGAGGTCATTGAGGTAGGGCAGCCGTGGCCCATTTCGATCTGAGTTATTAAGCCCATGAGGGCGTTGCGCGTCACGTATGCCCCGTCACCCGGAGGCTTTTCATAGCGCATGCAATGAATCCCGCTTTCGACGGCGAGATTCAGAAGCGAGTGATACGCGGGATGGTATTCGATCTCATCGATTCTGTTGCCGGAAGCATCATGCGTATGAAGAATTGGAACGTTCTTGTTCGCTAAACGTCCCCATTCCCGTGTTTCCTCATTCCCGACCCGGGCGCCGAAACTCTCCAAAACATCCAAGTCTCCTCCCTCGCGGCGGACCGCTTCTGGGAGCACCGGATCAGCAGTAAACAAGTTGTAAGAACTGAGGGGTTCCGGTTGGTTATCAGAGGCCAGCATGGCCCTAAACTATCTGGAAGCTCGTTGAAGAGGACAATGGAGCAATGAGCGACTACTTTTCGATGCACTGCACCACGATGGCGGAGATTTAATATCCGCCTAACTAAGGGGAATAAGTGAAATACGTAGCACCATCTTCGGTTGAGGAAGCAACGTCGTTGCTGTCAAGCTCACCGTCAGCGCAGGTGTTTGCAGGGGCAACAGACGTTGTCCCCCAAATGCGGGCCGGGCGTCCAGCACCTGAAGTACTGGTCGATCTAAAGAAGATAGAAGAACTCGTAGCAGTCGCTAACGACGGGGATAAATGGACGGTAGGGGCCGCGACACCAACGGCGAACCTCACCGAGGACCCAGCTTTCAGCGAAGAGTTCCCAGGCCTAGCTGAGGCAGCAGGCTTAATCGGCTCTGACCAGATACAAAATAGATCCAGTCTGGGAGGCAACCTATGCAACGGTTCACCCGCAGCTGACTCTGTGCCAGCAATGGTCGTCAATGGAGCTCGAGCCGTAGTTGCTGGCCCAAACGGCACCCGAGTCCTTGATGTAGCCGAAGTTGTGACTGGGCCAGGTCAAACGTCACTCGCCGCAGATGAATTCATTGTCGAGTTTGAAATTGACAGAATCCCAGCACGGACTGGTGATGCTTATCTGCGGATGATCCCACGAACCGAGATGGACATTGCTGTCGTAGGAGCTGGAGCACGGATCACACTCGCAGAAGACGGAAGCATCGAACACGCAGCCCTAGCTTTAGCAGCGGTAGCCCCGACAGTCGTTAGAGTCCCCGACGCAGAAGCCGCGTTGGTTGGCAACACCGCCGATGACGAAACCCTCTCTGCTGTAGCGGACGCTGCGAGTGAAGCATGTGACCCAATTGATGACAAGCGTGGCACTGTCGCTTACCGGAAGCAGGTAGCAGGAGTATTAGCGAAACGAGCGGTGCTTATAGCAATTGAAAGAGCCCAGCAGAGAAACGGAACGAACTAATGGCACGAACTCACGTAACTACCGTTGTCAACGGTGACGAAACAGAATTTTTAACTGACGACAGCACCTCGCTGCTCAACGCCCTTAGAGACGAAGTTGGTCTAACTGGAGCCAAAGAAGGTTGTGGCACAGGAGATTGTGGAGCTTGTTCGGTCATGGTCGATGACAAAGTCACATGTGCTTGTCTTGTATTCGCGCCGGAAGTTGACGGGTCAACAATTCTCACGGTTGAAGGGCTTGCCGACTCCGGCGAGTTGCATCCCCTCCAACAGTGCTTCTTAGAGGGAGCTGCTCTGCAGTGCGGCATTTGCACACCAGGGTTTCTGATATCGGCAAAAGCTTTGCTAGACAAAAACCCAGATCCAACGGAAACAGAAATTCGCTATGCGTTAGCCGGCAACCTGTGCCGGTGCACGGGATATGACAAAATTATTCGTGCTGTCCAAGAAGCAGCTCGAGAGATGAGGGATCAGTAATGGCTATAACTGAAGAAAACCCTGGATACAAATGGGTTGGTACCCGACCAATCCGACCTGATGGATTAGAAAAAGTCACAGGGAAAGCGCAATTCGGTGCGGACCTGATGTTGCCAGGGATGCTGTTTGGCAAGGTTGTGCGATCACCCCACGCGCACGCCCGGATAATTTCTATAGACACCACTGCTGCGGAAGCGATGGTGGGAGTGAAGGCAGTCATCACCGGTAGCGACTTCCCTGACCTCGCAGCGAATGGCGCTCACCCAAGCGAAATTGACGTCGCCAACAACACCATCGCTAGGGAGAAAGTCCTATACGAAGGGCATGTAGTCGCTGCGGTAGCAGCTACCACCCGCGAACAAGCCGAAGCTGCGGCAAAAGCAGTCGAGGTCACGTACGAAATTTTGCCTCATGTGCTGACAGTGGATGAAGCCATGGCCGACGACGCTCCGTTGCTCCATGAAGGAATGATTACCAAGGGCGTCGACCCTGCACCCGAAGAAGCGTCAAACGTCGCCAGCAAAATCCTTCACGAACGCGGTGACCTTGACCAAGGGTTCGGTGAAGCAGATGTGGTTGTCGAGCGAGAATTCACCACCAAACCGGTTCACCAGGGATATATAGAGCCTCATGCCGCAGTCGCTGACGCGAACAGTGACGGGAGAGCCCACATATGGTGCTCATCTCAGGGGCACTTCCAAATGAGAGCCTACTCAGCGTCGGTGTTGGGAATATCACCAGGAATGCTGAAAGTCACAGCCGCCGAAATCGGTGGTGGGTTTGGCGGCAAAACCGTTATTTACCTCGAACCGCTTGCAGTCCGCCTGTCTCAAAGAGCTGGCCGGCCCGTCAAGTTAGTAATGGACCGTGACGAGGTCTTCCGAGCAACCGGACCAACATCAGGAACCCGGATCAAAGTCAAAATGGGAGTCGCTAAGGACGGCAAGATAACCGCCGCGGAAGTATGGATGGCCTACGAAGCAGGTGCGTACGCAGGTTCCCCAGTCGGTGCCGCGGGCATGACGGCTATCGCTTGTTACGACATCCCGAATTTCGTAGTCGAAGGCTATGACGTTGTGTGCAATAAGCCGAGAGTTGCGGCATACCGGGCACCAGGTGCACCAATGGCAGCTTTCGCAGTGGAATCGGTACTTGATGAACTGGCCCGCGACATAGGGATGGACCCAATCGACATTCGGTTAGCAAACGCAGCCGTCGAAGGTACCCAAGCGTCCTACGGACCTAAGTTCCCTCGGATCGGCTTTGTTGAAACCTTAGAAGCGATCAAGGATCACCCCAACTACACCGCAGACCTCGGACCCAACCAGGGTCGCGGCATTGCAGCGGGATTCTGGTTTAACGCCGGCATGATGTCGAGTGCGACGGTCCACATCAACGAAAATGGAACAGCGACCGTAGTGACGGGATCCCCCGACATTGGTGGGAGCCGCCAATCGATGGCTTTGATGGCCGCTGAAGAGCTGGGCATTCCGTACGAATCGATAAAGGCTGTAGTTGCTGACACCGAAACAGTTGGCTTCAACGATGTCACCGGTGGTAGCCGAGTGACATTGGCAACTGGAGCCGCTGTAGTTGACGCCTGCCGGCTAATCATCGAAGACCTACGTGCCCGAGCAGCAAAAACATGGGACGTTGAGCTTGACCAAGTTGAATGGGTTGATGGACAAGCCCAACATGTTGAAGGTGCTCAGCCCCCACTTTCGATGAAGGACTTGGCAGCAAAATCTGGTCGAACAGGAGGACCAATATCTGCCAACGCTTCTTTGAACTCACGTGGAGTTGGCGCTGGTTTCTCAACTCAACTCTGCGATGTAGAGGTTGACCCAGAAACCGGAGTGACCAGAGTTGTCCGCTACCTGACAGCGCAAGACGCTGGACGAGCGATAAGCCCTGATTATGTTGAAGGGCAAATGCAAGGCGGCGTGGTCCAAGGAATTGGATGGGCTTTGAGCGAGGAATATATCCATGACAGCGATGGTGTGATGGAAAACCCAGGTTTCCTTGATTACCGCATACCCGTAGCTTCGGATTTGCCGATGATCGATTGCGCCATCGTTGAAGTCCCAAATCCAGCACACCCGTACGGTGTGAGGGGCGTAGGTGAAGTAGGGATTGTTCCTCCGATGGCAGCAGTGGGAAATGCGATCAATGACGCACTCGATGTGCGAATGACCGATCTTCCAATGTCACCGGTCAAAGTTCTTGAAGCGTTAAACGAACAACGCGACTAATAACTCCGATGGCCCAAGTTCATTTCTCAGCTGGTCTCCGCGACCTAACAGGAGGACTGGCTCAGGTTGAGGTTGAAGCTACGACCGTTCGTCGTTTAGTCGTCGCGCTCGAGGAAATGTTTCCTGGTATTGGAGAACATTTGAACGAAGCGTCGTCAGTGGCGATCGACGGCGAAATTTTTACTGATGCTGATTATGAACCGGTGTCAAACAGCTCTGAAGTTCACTTCCTTGATATTTTCCAAGGTGGGTAACAAAAACGAATCGGCAAGGGGATTGCCGTAGATTTGTCCTCATCTTCCGATGTGAAAGTGGGCCAAAATGAGCAAACGGTATTTCGTTCAAATTTCGACTGATCCAGACGTAGACCCGCGGAAGTGCGCTGTCGCTCTGGCCTGCGCGGTTCAGGCGATAACAGATGGTCACAGTGTGAATATTTTCTTTGCATCCCACGCGGTGAAACTTCTCCAAAACGAATTCATTGGCGGCCTAGATGAGCGTGTTTCCCAAGAACCCGGTTTCTGCAAACAGATGATTGAAGCGTTGATGGAGGGTGCAGAAGCGATTTACTGTTCGACCGGCTCGCAGGCTGTGCTTGGCGTCACACCTGACAACGCCGCAGATGTGCTTGTTGGTGGCTTAGAACTCAACTGGAGCGGTCCGCCCGGGGTCATAGAGCTGAGCTCCAATGCCGACGTCTCTCTAACTTACTGAAATCGGTTTCGCAACCACATCAACTTCAGAAAGCAACGGTAAGTGTTTGCGGGCTTTCGAGTGTTTAGTTCGCGACATTTGTCGACACCGCATTAACTGATTTCCTATTCCTTGAGCCGGTCGGGGATGAAACAGAACAGCCATGCGATCACAGAACTACAGATGACTATTGCTATTGCTACTTCATAACCAGAGCTGTCAATGACAAACCCGAGGATGGCGGGGCCCGCGAGTGCACCGAACCCAAGAGCTGTGTAGAAGGTCCCGATGGAGCCACCCAGATCAGCCACCCCAAACCATGTGGCGAGAACATTGGGAGCAGCGGTAAACCAAACCGCCCAACTGACACCGTGCAGCAATGCACTTACCAGGAAGAGGATGTACGAATCTCCTGCAAGGAACCACACCAGAAGACAACCAACTAGAAGTAGTTGCCCGAAACGGTATTGGTGCATTGGGACAAATCGATCATTTAATGCGCTGATCACTAGTCGAGCGACTACTGAGGATGCCCCAATGACTCCGACGAGAGTAGCCGCGGCTGAACCGCTGACCCCTTCGCTAACTGCATGGTCGTTGTAAAAAGCTAAAGGTGCATAAAATCCGGAGCCCCCTAGCGCCAATGCTCCATAGAGGACCAAGAACCGTTTCGACCTCAAAATCTTTCGTAACCCGAGATCGTCGTCTCGTCGGATTTTCGGTGAATCAACTGCAGCAAATGTGCAAACAGTTAGTAGCACTCCGCTGAAAATGGCATAAACGCCGAGCGTTGATCGCCATCCCCACGCATCTATCAAAATCCGTGAAACGATTGGGCCGATAAAGGTTCCCATCCCTACACCTGCCAAGACCAGACTGATAGCAGAAGCTTGTCGGTGCTTAAACCAACGGCCGACAGTCCCAATCATTGACGGGTAACAACAGCCGACAGCGCTTCCGACCAGCGGTGCATAGCCCAAGTACAAATGCCATAACTCTGAGGCTTGGCTGCTCACGATGAGGCCGAGGGTCATACATACTGCCCCCGTAGCCACGACAGGTCGGACACCAACGGTGTCACTGATTTTTCCACCTATGGCACCAGCTAGATAATAAAAACAGACCGCAGTTGAGAAGATCGGCGCAACTGGGCCCGTTGATGTGTCGAAAGTCTCTGCAATAGGTGTGAGGAAAATGCCGAAGGAAAACAACACCCCGAAGTTCACAAAATTGGCAACGAACGCGGCCGATGTAACTGTCCAACTATTGCGACGGTGGCCAGGTGAATGCGTTTCGATTCTCTATTTCTACTGCGAATAGGTGCCGCGGAACACAATTCTGAGCAGGTAACGACGCACCAAACCCGCTCAACTCATGGTTAACCCACCAGATACTGACAACGTTTGACCGGTCACGAAAGCAGCTTCGTCAGAGCCGAAATAGACCACCGCAGACGCGACCTCTGTCGGAGTGCCGACCCGCTTCATCGGAACGGCCCTAGCCATAGCCCCAATAATCTTGTCGCCGTCGTCACTCGCGGCGACGATCCCATCTAGGAGTGGCGTGTCAGTAGGACCTGGACACACAACATTTGCTGTCACTCCACTTCTCGCGGCCTCACGAGCAATTGTTTTGGTGAAGGCGATAATCCCACCTTTGGCACCTGAATACACCGCTTCGAATGATGAACCAACTCGCCCAGCATCTGACCCGATATTGACGATGCGTCCCCAACCAGCCTCAACCATCGCTGGGAGACACGCATGAACGGTTCGCAAAACGCCTTTGTAATTAATTTCAATTACCCGATCCCAAAATGATTCGTCGGTCGACAAAAACGGCATTAGCTCGTCCCAACCGGCGCAATTCACTAGAACTTCGACTGGCCCCAGTTCGTCAATTGTCTGGAAAACACCGGCTTGAACAGCGTCAGTGTCTGAGACGTCCATGTGCACAGCGACGGCGTGACCAGCCGTCTGAGAGATCATTGAGGCTGTCTCTTGAGCTCCCTCAAGATTTAAGTCTGCGACTGCCACTTGTCGTCCGGCGGCTGCCAAACCGACACAAATTTCTCTGCCAATTCCGCTACCGCCACCGGTCACGAGTGCAACTCGTCCGCTCATCGTTCAACTCCTCGTTGCCCGGGCAACTTCGCCCCATTTGTCTATTGACTCAGGATCTTTGCGCATGTGTTCCTCCGTCAGATACATCACCACCCGAGACGCGGTGCTCGCATATCGGTCCTTTAAGCGATCGGCCATTTCATCCCACGGTGATACCAACGCGAAGTGGTCCAGCATTTCGTCAGAAATTGTGTCCGCCATACCCTGCAGATCACCGGCCTTCATTTTGTCCCCTAACGCTTTTGTAATCCCATCGAAGCCCAAGTCCTCGAACTGAAACGCATAATTCGGAGTAGTTCCATAAAAAGCTATTTGGGTTTTTGCCCGGTGCACCCATGGCGCCCGCTCCTCAGGACTGTCACCGGCAACGGCGAACACAGGGACAATTAAGTCGATCTCAGACGGGTCGCGGCCAGCTATCTCGGCGCCCTGGGTGACTTCGGGGAGCAACCGGTTTTGGATGTAGTGCATCGAGTGCATCGGGTGGACGTGCACTCCATCGGCGACTTGGCCCGCAACACCGTTCATTAGGGGCCCCACAGACGAGATATCGATCTTGATATCGCCGAAGTCGTGGGATCGGGGTTTCCACGCATCTGGCAAAAGAGAGAGATTATAAAATTCGCCCTCGTGGCTTAACTTTTCCTCGCCGCGAAAAGCCCGCAGGCAGGCTTTGACAGCCAATACGTAATCAAGCAAACGACGAGCTGGACGATCAAAATCGGCCGAATATCGTCGAACAACATGACCCTTAACTTGGCTCCCTAAGCCCAATCGGAACTTGCCATTAGTTTCTCCAGCCAACTCCCACGCAACCTGTGCCGACACCATTGGGCTTCTCGGGAAAGCAACTGCGATACCAGTTGTGAATGTCAACGATGGTGCAGCCATCGCTGCTGCAGCAATTTGCATCCACGGCACTTGGCCCGTCTCGGTATAGAGCATCCCTGAAAACCCCTGGTCTTCAACACGGCGAGCTAAATCTCCCGCAGTGGCCCAGGTAGATGAACCTGTCATCAAATCGAATTCCACGTCGTTACCTCTCTGTCATCCCCTATTTGAGCCGAAATCCAGTCGCTCGGCCAATGCAGTTGGATCGCCTCTAAAGTTGCAGGTTATGAGTAATGACTGGTTACTAATGGGAGATGTCCCGAAACGAGCCGCACGTCTATGGAAAGACGACCTCGCACTCGTTTTTAAAGGAAAACGTTGGACACATGGTGAGTTCGCATCCGATGTCGACAAAGTGGCGAAAGGCCTTATTTCTATAGGCGTCAAACGTGGGGATCACGTCGCGGTCTGGATGACCAATCGCCCGGAATGGTTGCATCTCATGTACGCAATTCCTCAAGTGGGTGGATGCATTGTCCCGTTGAACACCCGATACCGAACAGATGATGTCGCATATACCGTTGTGCAATCCAAGAGCAAGTTCCTGATAGCTCTCGACCAGTCGGGACCAATTAACTACGGCCAAATGTTGGTCGAAGCCGGTGAACAACTGGACGAAGGTGGCCATCTGCAAACCATTGTGATGCTTGGAGAACAACTTTCGGACAGCGTCAATTGGGAAACCATGCTCGAACAAGGCGACAGCGTCACAGCAGAAGAGTTAGAAGCGCGGTCCTCGCAAGTCAACGTTCAAGATCGAATGATGCTCGCATACACATCAGGGACCACCGGGCATCCCAAGGGAGTGGTCCACTGCCATAAACCAATCCGGAACACCTATGAAAGAGCAATGCTGCTCGGACATAACCGAAACGACGTCCACATGAGCTACCTACCGCTATTCCATGCTTATGGATTTAGCGAAGTCGCAATGATGGTTGGCTTAAGCGGAGGCAGCCAGGTCTTGTTTGATGTGTTTGACCCCGATGAAGTCTTAGATGCAGTAGAGGCCGAACGGGGGACGGTATTACACGGGTTTGATAGCCACTGGGCTGACCTTATTCGCTCTCAACAACAAGCTGAACGAGATGTCTCCTCGCTGCGTGTAGGAACGCTTCCAGCCGGAATGGAATCCACAATTCCTGTCGCTCGACAAGCCCAAGAACTTTTCTGCCCCACCACCAGCGGCTTCGGAATGAGTGAAACCTGGGCGTTTATTGCTTCAAGTCACGTGACCGACTCTTTGGAACAACGAACCGAAGCGTCCGGGTACCCCATGTATGGAATCGAATTCCAGGTACGGGACCTTGACACTGGAGAGGTCTTGCCAGCTAACGAAACAGGTGCCTTGTACGTAAAGGGTTACACCGTTACGAGCGGCTATTGGGACAAACCAGAAGCAACGGCCGAAGTTCTTGATGGTGACGGATGGCTAGACACTGGTGACGTTGCATTATTGCGGTCAGATGGCCATGTCGTGTTCATCGGCCGCCACAAAGACATGTTGAAAGTAGGCGGTGAAAACGTGTCACCCGCCGAAGTCGAGGGATACCTCCTCGAAGTTGACGGTGTCGAAGAGATAGCTGTTGTCGGATACCCAGATGAACGACTGGTTGAAGTGCCAGTGGCATTCGTTGTGAGATCAAATGACGTGACAGCTGACGAGTTACTGGAAAGATGCCAAGGCAAAATCGCGAGTTTCAAGATTCCTCGACACGTCATCTTCATCGACGAAATGCCCGCAACCCCATCGGGCAAGATAAGGAAAGTAGAACTAAGAGAGTGGGCGTTAACAAAAATTTAAAAGGGGCCTCAGCAAAAGAGGCCCCTTTTAACTTCAACTATTATTGGGCTGCGACTCTATAAGGTTGGCCCACCCAGGGTATGTGTGGTTGCTTCGCCAGAGGAAACCTCGGCCTCACGATTGCGGACCTCGGCTCGAGCCACTACATGGTGATGCACTTCGTCAGGACCATCTGCAAGTCGAAGAGTTCTCTGTGCGTGCCACATGTCAGTAAGCGGGAACCATTGAGAAACACCAGCTGCACCATGCATTTGGATTGCCTCGTTAATGATGTCACAGCACTTCTCGGGGACCATTGCCTTTACGGCGCTCACCCAAACCCGGGCCTCAGCGTTGCCGAGCGTATCCATAGCCTGCGCTGCTCTCAGCACCATCAACCGCATAGCTTCCACCTCGATACGGGCCCGAGATATCACTTCCATGTTCTTGCCGAGGTTGACAAGTTTTTTCCCGAAACCTTCCCGGGAAGTACCTCGATCAACCATCATTTCGATCGCTTTTTCTGCAGAGCCAATAGATCGCATGCAGTGATGGATGCGGCCAGGGCCGAGACGAAGTTGGCTGATTTCGAAGCCGCGACCCTCGCCTAACAAGACGTTTTCACGGGGCACCCGTACGTCTTCGAGCTTGATGTGCATATGACCATGTGGCGCATCGTCGTTACCGAAAACGTGCATGGGGCCGACGATATTGACGCCTTCAGTGCCGAGAGGTATCAGAATCTGAGACTGCTGTTTGTAAGTGTCGGCATCCGCGTTTGTGCGAACCATCGTGATCATTATCTTGCACCGAGGATCCCCAGCCCCTGAGATGTAGAACTTCTCGCCGTTGATGACCCATTCATCGCCGTCTAGGATCGCTTCAGTTTCAATCTGCTTTGCGTCAGAACTCATAATTCTCGGCTCTGTCATGCAGTATGCGGAACGGATTTGGCCGTTCAATAATGGCTCAAGCCACTCAGCTTTTTGCTCTGCTGTGCCAGTTCGCTCTAACACCTCCATATTGCCTGTGTCAGGGGCGGAGCAGTTCAAACATTCAGAAGCAAGACGGTTCTTCCCGAGTTCATTTGCGATATAGGCATAGTCAAGATTCGTCAGCCCTTCTCCAGTCTCGGCGTCGGGAAGAAAGAAGTTCCACAATCCTTGGGCGCGAGCTTTTTCTTTAGCCCCATCAAGAAGTTCCAATTGTCCTTCGCCATAGCCCCACCGTTCGGCGCGATTTTCTCCAAGGCGGTGATACTCCTCGGTAATTGGATCGACTTCCTCGCGAATAAAAATTTTCACAGCCTCGTACAACGGACGAACCTTCTCTGACATTCTCAGATCCAAGTCGTCCATGCTTGCTGACTTCAGTGCGCCACCAACCACGGGGTGCCCCTTTCGTATGTTGCGTTAGAACTGACAGTTTGCCGCTGTCACATCAATTTGTCTGAACCTTAGCTATCTTCTCGGCGATAAGCATTGTCGATTCGAAAAGACGACGTCAATGTTGCGGTTCTAACCAAAGCGTTACCCCAATTAGCTAATTTCCCGAATTCCGGGATTTGGTATCCACTACGGCAGCAGAGACTGAGACTACGTTCCATGCTGTGGCGTCCTGTTCCCGTGGAACCTGTGGAGCTCCAGCTGTAGCTGGGCTTTCCTACAACAACTCGTCCTTATCGGTATGGGTAATTGACCTCCACGCTGATGCCGGTCACACGATGTCGCTTTGTCAGCACCATGTTCAAAATCTTCGGGTGCCCCAAGACTGGACGGTATTTGACGAACGGGATGGGACACCACGGCTGTGGACCGTCACCCCTGGCGAAGTCGTTCCCAAAGCCCGTAAACGCAATCGTGTTCGTCGTCAACGCGCACAGAGTGGCCGGATTCTGGAGGTTGAAGAACTGCAGCTGTTTGAATTCGATGATCTGACCCACGAAGACATTGCACCGGTCGCTTCACTTGATGACGCCAGAAACTCAGTACGACCTGACCTTGGAGACAAGATACCCGCGGTGACCCTATTGGGGTAGGTCGGCAGCCCACCTGCCAACTCAAAGACGATTGCTCGACTTCAGGTCTGTAATCACCACCCGACCATCAGGAGCCAGTGCAGCTCTGAACCGGATTTCGCCGTCGGCGCTGAGAGCAAGATCGTTCCCGTCATTTGTAATTTCCAACTCGACTCCGGTCTCTTTTTCCAACGTCGGGCGAACATGAGTGAGTACATCGCGGATGTGCTGTCGACGTTCCGCTTCGACTAGGTCATAGTCAAATTCGACAAAGTCACCAGGTTCGGTACCCGAAGGCCTCATGGGCTGTCCCGCAATTCGAAACCTAATCCGCGCAGCCAGTCACCCGCATACCCGACACGACAACCGGTGTAACCGTCTATCTGGTGGAACGTCGCGTGAGGCAAGGGGACCCTTTCTTGAAACCGGCGAGCCGGCTGAGTTGTTATTCCTCGTATATGTAGTACACCCAACGATACGCAGTGGCACGAATCGGCGTGAGCGCTACGGTAGAACTCGTGGATTTAGTTGTTCCTCTCATCGGTTCGCTGCTGTTCATATACGTCGTGTACAGGATCGGCTTGAAACTTATGCTCGGGTTCTCCCGTCCAGTGCCGGCTCCGCCGCCGCCGGGTGAACTAAGAAAGGTTCGTTTGACCTATTTGTGCACGTTATGTGGCACGGAAGTTCGGATGACCCGATCACCCAACACTGCGCCTCAAGGCCCAAAGTGCTGCATGGAGGAGATGGAGTTAATCCGCGACCACGACAACGATTAAACAAACCCAGCGGTTCCACAAGTTATCCACACACTGGGGAGAAACCACATAGCTGTAATTTAATGGATTGGTCGGCAGAGTTATCGCCATCTCGTGGCAGTCAAGATCCCGACGAGAACGAAGCCGAGACCACCAAGAATCCAAGAACTAGACGGGCTTCCAGGCAGCCAACTCATGTAGTTCGAAAAGATGACCGCGACACCAACCAATAAAAAGGCCAGAATCAACCAACCGAACCATGCTGGACTTGGAGGGAGATCGCCCGAGAGCGTCTCTTCAGAAATAACTCCTTCGGGACGTGTGCCCTTGGGAGTTAAACGGCTTGTCTTCTTCGGCCTGGCCATGACGAACGAGGATAGAGGGAGAAACTCCGGCCACCACTGATGATGGAGATGATTTAACGCCAGCTGCTTATGGCGCGAGGCAGGTTTATTCGTTCGGTTCTACCGTCACGAAACTGCTCCCGGGGCTGGAACCGGTGCCAGGGCTTCCTTGGCCGATGCCAACAACGAGGATTACTTCCGAACCCAACAAAAGGTCTGTGCCCGGAGAAGGATCGATGCTCAACACCTGTCCAATCAACGGGTCTCCGACACCCAAGTTCCGTTCAACACGCTTGACTTCGTAGCCGAGATTCTTCAGAGCAATTTCGACCTGTGCAGCATCTGTGGTGCCAAGGATTTCAAGTGAAGGCACTTGGCCCGTTGCCGGACCGAGGGAAACCACTAAACGCACCACGCTCTCGCGTTCGGCAGAACGACCGAACCCTGGTTCGGAACGAATCACAGTGTTGACCGGAAATGCCAAAGAATTTTCCATCACCACCTCTTCGAGCAGCCCCTCACGGGCCAGAACGACACGAGCATCAGAAATAGATAGCCCCTCTACCGATGGGACTTGGACTTCTCCTCGCCCTACCGAAACCGTCAACGTGATGACAGTTCCCTGAGGACGTTCCTCTGTGCTGGGAACGCTTTGGTCAATGACGACGTTCCGGGCGTAATCGTCGCTTTGTTGTTCAATTCGCTCGACCGTAAATCCTGCAGCGAGAAGAATTTCCTCTGCTTCGAGAAAGTCCATTCGCTGTACTGCCGGGATTCGGACAACCGTGAGTCCTTTTGAGGCAAACAACCGTATTGGGTTGTCAGGGTCGTTGGGTTCCGCGAGGAGCAAACCGGCGCGAGGGTCTTGTTGAAAGATTTGGTTGGCTGGTATGTCTTGGCGTTCCTGAAATTCGATAGTTATGTGTTCGAATCCGTTGTCTCGGAGTTCGTTTTCTGCTTCTTGCCAGTCGAAGCCGACAACTGACGGGACTCGCAGTCTGTTGTCTGTTTGGCCGGCTACTTGAGGGTCGTTGTCGTTGCCTCCCGGGTTAAAACCATTGACCAGCAAGTAGACCAAACCTGCGACCACGATCAATAGGACAACCATCAATGTGGCCCAAACTCTTGTCTTGTCGGGAGATGACTGGCCCGGATCGGCTTGTTTTTGTGCTGGCGGTGAATGAGTTCCGTCTGATGGTTGGACTGGTGTTTGTGGGGCGGGACGAGTACCAGGCGACGGAGTGACGCGTGTCTGCACGGTCGTTGCTGAGACATGACTGCCGTGTTGGGTAGCGAGAACTTGTTGACCTGTCCGGAAGCGTCGTAAGTCACCACGTAAGTCATCTGCAGATGCGTAGCGGTCGTCAGGGTCTTTCGTTAATCCAAGAAGACAGATTGCTTCTAACGGAGGGGGAACATCGGCATTGAATTGTGATGGAGGGCTTGGTGCTTCCTGCACGTGTTTATAGGCAATGGACACCGGTGTATCGCCGGTAAAAGGAGGACCAGCGGTAAGCATTTCGTACAGCACTACCGAGAGTGAATAGACGTCACTTCTGGGATCAGCGGGGTGTCCTTGTGCCTGCTCAGGGGAGAGATAGGTAGCTGTGCCCATCACTGAACCGGTTTGGGTCAAATTGTCTGAAGTGTTTCCTGTTAACGCTCGAGCGATGCCGAAGTCAGTAACTTTGACTTGACCACCGGTGGTGACCAAAACGTTGCCTGGTTTCACGTCACGATGAACAACTCCATTGCGGTGGGCGAAGGCCAATGCCGCTGCTATGTCGATAGCTATATCAGCAGCACGGTCTGGGTGGAGAGGGCCTTCGGCTCTAATGATTTCGGCCAGGCTTCTACCTTCGACGTACTCCATGACGATGTAGTAGGTGCCTGCTTCTTGACCCCAGTCGTAAACGCCGACCACATTTGGTTGATTCAGGTTCGCGGCGGCTTGTGCTTCTCTCCGAAACCGTTCGACGAAAGAAGGGTCCGTCGCGTATTCGGGGAACAGGACCTTCACAGCTACAGGCCTGTCTAGAAGTTTGTCTCTGCCCAAAAAGACTTCGGCCATACCGCCACGCGCGATGCGCCGGTACAGTTCGTATCTTCCGCTGAAAATAGGTCGGTCGTTCTCGGACATTGGTGTTTCTGGGGGTACCACTAGGAACCCCCTAGGTTAGAGCTCGAGAGGCGTAGAACAGCCTCGGTGATTCTTCTGGTAATTGCTGCAACGGTGGCCTCGGCGGTGTCTTGATCGTCAGAGCCATCACCCTCCAGAAGTACCGCAACAACGACCTCTGGACGTGTCACCGGCGCTAATGCGACCATCCAAAGATGGTTGCTTTCAGAAAATCTCGAGGCTGACATGCCTGCGACCGGGACGGCGTTGAGCGCGAGACTTTGTGCTGTTCCGGTCTTGACGTTCTCTGACAGCAATTCAAGTAGCTGTGCCGCGGTCTCTTTCGAGATGGACTGGTTGAGCACATTCGGCGCGAAATTGTGGATAACGGACCCATCATGAGCGCGGACCTGTTCAACTAATCGGGGTTGGATACGGCTCCCATTGTTGGCGATGGTCGCGAAAAGGTGTGCCACCTGAAGCGGCGTGAGTTCCATAGCTGTGCCGACTGCCGCGTGGGCTGCGGAACGACTCAGGTTTGTTGGGTTGAGATACCCGCGTAGAGCATTGTCTGTTTGTAAAGGGTCCCCTCCAACTAGTCCAAAACGATCCGAAATATCCTGTATGGGTTCACGTCCGATCTCCTGACCGATAGTTGCCCACCCAGTTCTGCAAGCGTTGACCATCAAAGATTTGATCGTCCCGCCGCATGCACTGCCGTCTTGGTTGGTAATAGCTGGGGAATTTTGGCTCGCCGGAAATGAAGTGGTTTCAGAAACTGAAAGATCGTGAAGGTTGCTTTCGATAGCTGCAGCAGCGGTGACGATCGTGAAGAGTGAACCGATCTCAACACTGTGGGACTCAACTCGGTTAGTTAAAGGCTGCCCACGGTCAGACTCCAATGCATTGAAGTCGGTTGTTGCTGCCTGCAGGTCATGAGATGACAGATGGTTCGGGTCAAAGTTCGGGGTGCTCCACATTCCCCAAACGGAACCGGTCGTTGGTTCTAGGACGACAGCTGCCCCGAGATGGCCGGCCATGGCGGCTCGTGTAACCAGTTGCACGTCGTGTCTGATGGACAGCTGGAGCTGTCCTGTGCGGGCCTGGTCGACAAATAGATCACGGTTGTCCTGTATACGAACCGACAAGTCGTTGCCAGCTAAGAAATTGTTATGGCTTCTCTCTATTCCGGTTCCTCCGTGTTGTGCCGAGATGAAGCCGACAACATGGGAGTACAACGAGCCGTAGGGATATTGGCGTAAGCGGTTACGTGCACCACTCACGGCAACGGTTTGAGCAACTGTTTCACCGTCAGCGGTCCGTATCACACCTCTTGGAGCATCAAAATCAAGCGTAATCTGGCGGGTGTTTTGTGGGTGTTCTCTGAGGTTTCCTGCACCAACGATTTGGACCATTTCAAGGCGGAAAAATAAGAGGCCGTATATGGCAAGGAAAGCTATGCCCACGTGAAATAAGCGACGCGTCATGGTGTGCCTTGGGATTTAAAGGCAATACGAGGAAGAATTTGAGTTCGATCAGGGATGATGGGAACAGTTTCAGAGATCCTCAGCAGAAGAGCTAACGCAATACTGCAGGTAAATAAAGCTGGTCCGTTCGAAGCAACGAAAGGCAACGAAAGGTCGTTCGGTGGAAGAAATCGAAGCGGTACAGCGATAGCAGCCCAGGCCTGACTGCCGAAGAAAATTGCGATACCGATAGCTAGAAGACTTTCAAATTCTTTGCGAGCAGCGGTAGCCAAACGCAACCCGACACCAGCGAGCAATAAGTAGCTTGACAGCACTGCCGCACCACCCATGAAGCCGAGCTCTTCCGCGATTGGGACGAACGCGAATTGATCTGTCGCCCCAGAAACCCAGTCAGCAGAACCTTCACCGGGTCCGGTCCCTGTCAAGCCACCCCCAGCAAGAGCGAATGACGAGCGGCTGATGGCTTCACCGAACTGAGAATTGGACCAAGGGTCGGTCCACGCATCAAAACGATCCTGAAACTCGGGGACACTGTCAATGGCGAGAAGAACCGACCCGACCACTGCGGCAACAAAGAATGCCAAATCGATTGGACGCCCGACCGCTACCCACCACATCGAAAGAAATATGGCCACCAGGACAAACGCAGAACTCAAGTTGCTTTGGAAGATGACTACCACCGAGATGAGCAACCAGGCACCAACGAGGGGGACGAAGCGAGACGGATCACCATCGAGCCGATCGGCTTCACCCAAATATTCGGCTGTGTTGCGTGAACGGTAGCTTGCTAGCCAGCCTGCAAAAAAAATGACCAAACATAGAGTTCCCATATGACTTGGCTCGATAGCAACAGAACCAAGCCGAAATGACGGGTAGGAGTTAACTTCGCCGCGAATCATCTTCAGAAGTACAGGAATCGAAAGGCACACCAAACCGGCAATTCCCAATAGCGTTTGAAATTTTCTTAGCTGACCCAAGTCCCGCAGACCCACCAACACTGCGATAAAGGCAACAGTTGCAAACAGGCTCCAAACAAGATGACGCATCAGCAAGTCAGGGTCAATTCTGAGAACAAATGCGACACCAAGCCCTTGCAACAAAGCGGCAATTGGGAAGAGCAAACCATTAGCGGTTGGCGCCCATTTTCTGAGCGACAGATGGCTGATGCCCCACATCAACAACAGGGCAGAAAGATACGGGATTGCGGTCCACTCGATATTCGCACCCTCAGCGACAGCTGCGACCGCAACTGTTGCAAGCGTGATGAAAGCAGCGAGCAACAGAAGAGTCAGTTCAACTATTCGCTGGTTGTTCACCTCAGTTACCGCTCTCAGCTTCGACTAGCCGAGTTCGGAGATTTGTTATAAAAGCTTGTGCCTCGGCGAGGTCGGACATTTGTTCGCCGTCAGACAACCGTTGAAGATCTTGATCGGTCAGCTGGATGGTTTGGATTTCTGTCCATTGTTGCAGTGTTGGTTCAAACCAAAGAAGCCCGCCGATCCGGCCCTTTTGGATGACAACGTGATTAGCGACAACGCTGACGTGATAGCCGGAACGTGCATACCAGCCGATAGTCGTAACCATCGCAACGCTGGTGACTAAAAGCACTAGAGAGATAATGACGGTCCCGAGCGTTATATGGACGCGGTCGTAGAGCCAGCTTCGATGCTTGACAGGTGACGAATGACCTTGTTCAACAGAAGGTTCTTCTGTCTCGTTTGTCGGGAGATCTGGTTCATCGGGCCGTTCAAGGACTGGGCTTTGGGACTCACTGTCATCTGGGGAAAGTCCCCCATTGGCGGAATCGACTAGTTCGACGTGGACATCGACTATCAGAACCGTCGAGTTGTCTCTCCCGCCGCGATTATTTGCTAAAGCAACCAGCGCCTTGGCGGTAGCGCTCGGGTCCTGTTCGAGTGCCAATTGTTCCGCTATTTCGCTGTCATCAAGTTCGTTGGTAAGGCCGTCGCTGCACAACATGAAACGGTCACCGGCGACGGGGTCGAGAACCCATTCGTCGATTTCAACTTCTGCGTGCACACCAATGGCGCGTGTCAACATGTTTCGGTAGGGATGAACTGCTGCTGCTTCTTCGTCGATTTCGCCGCGACGAATCAACTCTGCGACATAGCTGTGGTCTTCGGTTAACTGTTCTAACTGGCTGTCCCGGTGGCGGTAGATCCTCGAATCGCCGACGTTGACTAGGACGAACTGGGGGCTTTCAGTTTCTCGACTTACTGCCAGTGTGGTCAACGTCGTTCCCATGCCGTGAAGCTCGGGTTGTTCGAGAGCAGTCTCGTGAACTACTCGGTTGGCTTCGGTTACCGCGTCGCGAAGTTGGGCAAGACCTTGTGGGTCAGCTTGAGCAACGGTGCGAACAGCAAGATTCGCTGCCACCTCACCACCCTGATGGCCGCCCATCCCATCGGCAACAACGAACAGCCCTGAGTCGGCGTGCATGGCGTCTTGGTTGTTTGCGCGAATACGGCCCTGATCTGTGGCTCCGCCCCAAGCGAGGCGCAATCTACGCGTAGGTGAGACGTTCACGACATGACCTCAAAAACGGTTGAACCAATTTGGAGATGGTCACCTGTGCGGAGCGTCGTAGCCGAGGACACTTTCTGTCGATTCAAGTATGTACCGTTAGTCGAACCTAGATCCTCTAAAACATGATCCCCTTCGCGTCGAAAAATTCGTGCGTGGATTTGACTGGCGTAGCTGTCATCGATGGTGACGTCGCAGGTCGCTGCACGTCCAACGGTTATCTCGATGCCCAGCTCATGTCGTTGACCATTTAACGTTTCAGGAGTTCGAACGATAAGAACACTCGCTGGCCTGTCATTTCTGATGAATCGGTTTCGACGAGAGCGAGTTTCACGGGCGGGTTTTATCCCAACCCAAATAGCTCGTATGACGCGAAACAAAAAAAGATGTATGAGAACCAGGAGAAGGATTGTTAAAAGTCTTACGAGTTGAGGTGACATCAGACCACCTCAACGCGTAGCTGGTGATCGCCGATCGTCACGATGTCCGCATGCAGCAAACGGTGGTTGCCGACCGCTATGCCGTTGACCAAAGTCCCATTAGTAGAGCCGAGGTCAACAATGAACAACCCATGTTGATCCGCTCTAATTTCAGCGTGGTGACGACTGACATTTGACCCGACTAACACAACGCCACAGTCATCATTGCGTCCGAGTAGCTGTGGTGTTGTTATGGAGATTCTGAGTCCGTCTGAGGTGATCAGAACTGCTTCATCTCCAATCGGTGCATCTCGAAACTCGCCCGAAACGTCGCACCGGCCACCTCGGAAACCTGGGTTCGTAGCAAAGTCAATCGATAGAGGCCCCGTGAATCCGTAGCCCTTTGATCGGGCATAGTTGTGTGCCACTTCCACGAGTTGACGTCGCAGTGTTTCCTCAGCCCCGCTGTACCGGTTTCGATCTTTCTGGGAAAAGGCAACAATCAGATGATTGGGGATGATTGGGTGACCGTGCGTATCAGTCGTCTGCTCCTTTTGGAGGAGGCGATTTACTTTTCGTCCTAGCGTCATAGGACTGATGGCCGTTCGGAAGACGCGTGAAGACGCGCCGCGTATTTTGTTGGATATGCCTTGGAAAGCCATCGTGACACGAGTGTACGACCGCCTACCCTGGCGAAGGGGTCGCCTGGCTCGAACGTGAAAGCTTGTGGCTGCGGAAGAAACTTATTGTGCGGCTAGCCTTGACCTTTCTAATCGGCGCGAGTGGCGGAACTGGCAGACGCGCAGGCTTCAGGTGCCTGTGCCCGCAAGGGTGTGAGGGTTCAAGTCCCTCCTCGCGCACCGACGTTCAACTATTACCAGAAGTACCTTCGTCTCTCACCAATGTGGAAAGCTCGCCTCCTATGAACGGGAAAGATTCTCAAACCTCTAGTAACAACGATCTGGCTGCGGCTTTGGCCCAGTTCAACAGTGGGGTCACCACGAGCCGGCAGTTGGATAAAGAGGCGAAAGCTATCGCCAAAGCTGAGAGGCGTCGCGACGCGGCCGCCCAGAACCTCAAAGAGTTGATGGAGCAGGAAACAAGTCCAGAAGATAAAGCAGTCGCAGAGGAGGAGTATCGCACTGCGGCTGATGAATGGACTCGTTTAACCAATCCTGACGCGATTACTGCTGAACCGTCTGAAGAGCCCCCAGTTGAAGCAAGTGAAACCGAGATCTCCGCATCGGAAGAACCTACTGAGAATGCGTCAGCGGCCGAAGAGGCAGAGGATCAAGAACCTGCCTAGCCTTGTTCGGTCGGTATAGCCCCTTCGAGGAGCAGTAAATATTTTTTTGCTTCTAACCCACCTGCAAAACCAGTTAAAGCTCCGTTCATACCGATGACCCGGTGACAGGGGAGCACTATAGAAACAGGATTTTTCCCGTTCGCGGCGCCGATGGCTCGTACCGCTCGAGGGCGACCAAGGTGTTCAGCTTGTTGCTTATATGTCCAGGTACTGCCGTAGGGGATTCTTGCGAGAGCCTGCCATGCGGCCTGCTGGAAATCGGTTCCCTGTAAATCAAGGGGCACATCAAACGCTGTCCGTTCCTTCGCGAAGTACTGCTGCAGTTGGAGTGCTGTTTTGGTCAGAACAGGGTCAGTCGGCGAAGGAGTTAAGTCTGTCGGAAGGGATATCCGAATGTCGTCGTCGGGCCACAAGACAGCGCGAAGTCCTGCCTGGGTGGCGACAAGTGTGAGATTCCCTATCGGAGTCGATAATTTCTGAAATAGATGAGGCTCACTCATCAGGTACTCCTAAGAACTTCGGGTGCTTGCCACAGATGTTGAGCGGCCCACGAGCGGAACGGTCTCCAAATTCTAGATTGGTTCTCCAGTTGCTTTGGATTGAAATCCTGGTTCGTAAGTCTGTTCATGGATCGCAGTACCCCCAGATCAGACGACGGCATGGCGTCATCATGTCCAAGTACTCGCATAGCTGCGACCTGAGCAGTCCACGGACCTATACCGGGCAGAGTGCACCAATGTTTCTCCATCTCGTCGAGGTTCTGTGACGATTCCAGATCAATGGTGCCGTCAGTTACTGCGCGTGAGAAGTTTTGTAGCGTTGTCTTTCTTCGCTCAGTGAGCCCCATTCCGCTTAGGTCTGCGTTCGCGAGAACTTCAGGGGAAGGGAAAATGCGGTCCAAGTCAGACCCAGTTGAGATCTGCTGACCCAATCCGGCTGCTATTCGCCCGCTAATGGTTGTAGCGGCTGCCACAGAAATTTGTTGACCAATGATGATACGAATCGATGTTTCGAACGGGTCCCAACACCTCGGAACCCGAACCCAAGGACGTTCCGTTGCCAGACGACCAATAAATGGGTCTTGGGAAAGGTGAGCAACCGCAAAGGAAGGGTCTTCATCGACCGCGAAGAGGCAACGAAGGCGTTCAAGATCGTCTGTGACGTCGCCATCGGTTTGCGAAGTCACCCTAACCCGCAGGTGTCGACCGTCATTGGCGTCTTCGACGTGGAGAATTCTTGGGGTTTCATCCTGAACCGTGACTCTCGAATACACGTTGCCTTCAACACGTTCCACGCCTGGTGTCGTTCGGGGCCTCAGATGGTCAAGCAGTTGTTGGAACGAATATGGCTGGACATAACTCACCAACAATTGTCGGGCGGTGTTCGAGTTGGCTGCGATGGGCACATCTCCAGTATCTGATGGAATGTGAAACGTACGAACCACAGCGGACTGCCCGTGACGGTTTGAGAGTTACCGGACGGGCTGTTTCCAGCTGTTGAGGTATGTCACCTCATCAACAGATCTTCGTGGCGCAGGGTGGAAGGAATCACCGGTGTAAAAGGCCACCGGCAACAACGCGCATTGGCTCACTGTTTCGGGGATACCGAGAAGTTCCGCGATTTTTGCTTCATGCGCAAGGTGAAACGTCGTCCAGGTGGATCCGAGACCACGGGCTCTCGCGGCTAGCTGGAAGCTCCACACTCCCGGCAGAACCGATCCCCACCAACCTCCGGCCGAACCTTCTTCATTTTCTCCAGATGGTGGCCGGTCGAGCCGCAACGGAATCACTAAAGCCGGGACTTCATGCAGATGGTCGATCAGATGAATCGAAGAATCAATAACTCGGCTTGTTCGATCATCGGTGCGAATGCCAGAGCTCGCCGACAGATAGGGGCGCCCAACTTCCGCGTAGTAGTGGGCTATTTCTGCTTTCAGTTCGGGATCGGTAACGATGATCCATCGGTTCCGTTCCAGGTTCCCACCGACTGGGGCGTGCCCTGCGACCTCGATGCAATCTAAAAGCAGGTCCAACGGGACCTCTGTGTCCAGATCCAATCTTTTGCGAACCTGTTTGGTTGTTTTGAGAAGTCGGTCTACTTCGTTGAGGTCAAAGTCGGTCATCGGAACGACGGTATCCCGGTGATCTCTTGGCCGAGGATTAAGCCGTGAATTTCTTCTGTGCCTTCGTAGGTCATGACTGACTCCATGTTGTTGGCGTGTCGCATCGGGCTGTATTCGGTGCTGACACCATTCGCGCCCATCATTGCCCGCGCGGTTCGCGCCGCATCAATGGCGACCCGACAGTTATGTCGTTTCGCCATCGAGATGTGATACGGACGAATGCTGTGATCTTCCTTGAGCCGTCCGAGGCTCATGGCTTGGAGATTGGCGTTTGTCATTTCGGTCAACATGTCAGCAAATTTGATTTGGTTGATCTGGAAACTTGCTAGCGACTTCCCGAACTGGGGACGTTCCTGCTGGTAGTCCAGAGCTGCGTTGTAACAATCGCGGGTGACCCCGACCGCCCCGAACGCGATGCCGTATCGGGCTTCACTTAAACAACTCAATGGCGCACCGATACTGACTGCGTCTGGAAGTCGCATGGACTCGGGGACCTTGACGTCATCCATGTAGAACTCGCCCGTCACCGAAGCTCGGAGCGAAAGCTTGTTCTGAATTTTGCGCGCTTCGAAACCTTCAGAGTCCGTGGGAACCAGGAACCCCCGGAAGCCTTCATCTGTGTTCGCCCACACGATCGCGATATGGGCGATACCGGCGTTGGTGATCCATCTTTTTGAGCCGTTGAGAATCCAGTCGTCTCCGTCTCGCTTGGCTCGGGTGGCCATAGATGACGGGTCTGACCCGTGGTCGGGTTCAGTCAGACCGAAACAGCCAATGATTTCGCCGGCCGCCATTCCCGGCAACCACTGCTCTTTTTGTTCCTCTGACCCGTATTTCCAAATTGGGAACATGCACAAAGAGCCCTGCACTGACACGAAACTCCTGAGGCCACTGTCACCCGCTTCGAGTTCTCGACAGGCGATGCCGTATGCCATTGCTGAAGCCCCAGCGCATCCGTACCCCTCAAGGTGCATTCCCAACAAGCCCATGTCTGCGATTGTTGGGACCAGTTCCATTGGGAATGTCCCTGCTTCGAAGTGTTCTGCGACAAGTGGTTTGAATTCGTTGTCGACGAAC